>NZ_CP081156.1 GCF_025141175.1 Jannaschia sp. M317
ACGACCAACCTGGGCGATACGGTGGCCCTGCAGGGCGGGGCCGGCAACGACATCATGACCCTCGCCTTCGACACGTTCGTGGTGACGGGCGACGCGAATGTATCCCTGCTGGACGGCGGAGACGGGGATGACGTCCTCAACGGATCGTTCCTGTACGATATCCTGCTGGGAGGAGAGGGGAACGATACCCTCGTCAGTGGCGGGCCGACCGAGGAACTCTCTCCGGGGTGGCAGCGGAACTACTACGGCGACCGGCTCGATGGCGGCGCGGGCAACGACCGGCTGTTCGGCGGCCTGGGGCGCGACATCCTCGTGGGGGGGGAGGGCCACGATTATATGTACGGCGGCGGCTACGAGACCGGGTCGGGCGACCGCCTGTTCGGCGGCGCGGGCGACGACACGCTGTCCGGCGGCGGTGGCAACGACGAGCTGCGCGGCGATGCCGGGGGCGACATCACGGACGGGGTTCGGCGCGGATACGGTCATCGGCGGGGCGGGCAACGACAGGCTGACCGGTGGGGCCCTGGGCGACGTGATCTTCGGCAGCGACGCATGGATTTCATCAACGGCGGCTTCGGCAGCGAGGGTCAACGGCGGCGCGGATGCCGATGCCTTCTTCCATCTGGGCATCGCGACCACGGCAGCGACTGGATCCAGGACTATTCGGCGGCGGACGGCGATGTGCTGGTCTTTGGCCAGGCCGGTGCCACCCGCGACCAGTTCCAGGTCAACCGGGCCCATACCCTGGATGCGGGCGCGGGTCGCCACCGACGAGGCCTTTGTGATCTATCGCCCCACGGGACAGATCCTCTGGGCCTTGGTGGACGGCGACGGGCAGGCCGAAATCAACCTGCGCCTGAACGGACAGATCTTCGATCTGAACGCCTGAAGGCGGGTCTTCGCCGGTCCGGAGGTGACGCAAGGCGATCCTTTCCCTTAGGATAGGGACGACAAGGCCCGGACAGGGGCTCCGCTCGGGGACAGATGACATGACGATCAACATCCAGTTCGACTATCGCTTCGACAGCGCCGGCTTCTACGACGCCGAGAAACGCGCAACCTTGCAGGAGGCCGCCCGCATCTGGGGCGAGATCCTGCAGGACGATTTCGACGAGGTGCCCGCGGGCATCAGCTTTACCATCGACAACCCCTCGGCGGGTGGCACCCGCGAGACGATCGTGCTGGATGCGCCGATCGACGATCTGTTGATCTTCATGGGCACGGAAACCCTGGGCGGACCGCTGGCCATCGGCGGCTTCGACGGGACCTCGGCCGTGGGCGACAGCCTGCGCACGCGGGTGGCGCAGGACTTCCGCGGGGACGGGCCCGACCACCGATTTCGAGCCCTGGGCCGGCACCGTCACCTTCGACCCCGGCTTTTCCTGGAACTTCGGGCTGGATGCGCCGGGTCCCGGCGAGAACGACTTTCTGACCACGGCCATCCACGAAATCGGCCATGTGCTGGCGTCGGCACGGCCTGGGTCTGGGACACCTTCGTCTCGCCTTCGGGGTTCACGGGTTCAATTCCCGGGCGTCCAACGGCGGCGATCCGCTCCCGCTGGAGCAGGACGGCCGCCATATCCGCGACGGGTTCGGCGGCGGCAGCGTGGTGATGGATCCCACGACCCTGACCGGGTCGCGCAACCTGCCCACCGTGTTCGACCGCGCGATCCTGGCCGACATCGGCTATGAAATCGAGGGCATGACAAATCAGGGCGAGATCCCGCCCATCGCCACCGAGGGCGACGACCGCACCATCTTCGGCACCGTGGTGGCCGACCTGCTGGACGGGCTGGGTGGCAACGACCAGATCCAGGGCAATGCAGGTGACGACACGATCCTGGGCGGCACCGGTCAGGACGTCCTGTTCGGGGATGAAGGTGCCGACAGCATCGATGGCGGCGAGGACGACGACCAGTTGCAGGGCGGCGCGGGCGACGACACCCTGATCGCCGGCGCGGGCGAGGATCTGATGTTCGGCCAAGAGGGACGGACGTGTTCCGCGTCTTTGCCGGCGGCGGTCGGGCGCGGGGTGCTGGACATGGACCTGGCCACCGAGGTGATCGAGCTGCAGGGCTCGGAGTTCGTCGATGCCGCCGCGGCGGTCGCGGCGCTGACCAAGCCCTTTTCGAACGTCAGCCGCCTGGACCTTTCAGGACGGCACCGTGGTCGACATCAGCCACGGGGTGCAGAACGGCTCTCCGCTGACCGAGGCCAATTTCCGCGTGATCGACGACGGACGCGGTCGCGACCTGTCGGGCACCGACGGCAACGACGGGCTGACCGGCGGCACGGGCAACGACACGCTGCGCGGGCTGGACGGCAGCGACACGCTGATCGGGGGGGCGGGCGATGACCTGCTGCTGGGGCGGGGCCACATCGGCCGACCTGCGCGATGTGATCTTCGGCGGCGAGGGCAACGACACCATCGACGGCGGCTACGGCAACGACGAGCTGCGCGGCGACGCGGGCAACGACCAGATCGCGGGCGGCTTCGGTGCCGATACCGTCATCGGCGGCACCGGCAACGATACGCTGACCGGGTCCGCCTTTGGCGATGTGATCTTTGGCGGCGACGGCATGGATTTCGTGAACGGCGGCTTTGGGTCCGACCGGGTCAATGGCGGCACCGGGGGGGATACCTTCTTCCATCTGGGCATCGCGGATCACGGGTCCGACTGGATCCAGGACTATAACGCGGCGGACGGCGACGTGCTGGCCTATGGCGGCAATGCCACCCGCGACCAGTTCCAGATCAACGTCACGACCACGCCGACCGCAGGCGCGGATGATGTGCAGGAGGCTTTCGTCATCTATCGCCCCAGCGGTCAGATCCTCTGGGCGCTGGTCGACGGCGACGGCCAGGCAGAGATCAATCTTAGGCTGAACGGACAGGTGTTCGATCTGACGGCGTGACCCCCCCGGTTCAGGGGGGCGGGCAAGGGCGACGTGGGTGTGTATCCAAGAGCACCTGAATCCCCGGAGACGCCCCCATGACCCTGACCCTGACCGGTACCCCGTTTCAGATCGACGGCGGTGGACGCCCCCGCACCTTCGAGGTGAACGGCAACATCGTGCAACTGTGGTTCGAGGCCGATTTTCCCACCGCCCGGCAATACGGTGAGCGGATGTTCGTCACCGTTCTGGCCTCTGACGGCACCGTCCTGATCGAGCGTACCTCGCTGGGCGATGCGCTGGATTTCGACGTCGCGCCCAATGGCTTCGGGCAGAACGCCTTTCACGTAACCGAAGGGGCGGGTGGCAGCTATGTCATCCACTACAGCGCGTTCACCAATGGCTTTGTGCGGGCCGACGGCAGTTTTGCGGCCTATGCCGAAAACCGGCACACGGTAGAAATGGGTGCGGGCGGGGCGCTCGGCACCCCGGTCACGGCCGGGGCGGGCTTCGTCAAGTTCGAGGACTCCGACACCGTCACGCTGTCGACGGGCAATGTCGCGCTTTTGACGCGGGCGACATCTCTGGGGCAAGTGCAGCTGCAGATCCTCTCGCCCGGCGGAGAGGTGCAATCGAGCCGCGCGCTGGAGGGCAGCTTCGACACCGGCGGCATCTTTGCCCAGGTCAGCGACGGGCTGGAGGTGCTGGAGGTGGCGGGCCGCATCCTGACACTCTACCGCGATCCCGCCAGCCAGTCGGTCTATGGCCAGTTCTCCACCCTGGACGGGGCCGCCGCCCAACCAGAGTTCGCGATCTCCGGCCCCGGTCACGGCGACGCCAGCAATGCCGCCGTCTGGCTCGACGGAGTGATCGACGCAGAGGTTCTGACCAATGGCAACATCGCCGTGGTCTGGGCCGACAGTCGCACCGGCTCCGACGGCACCGAAGTCTGGCTCAAGATCCTCTCGCCTGCGGGGGCCACCGTAAAGGCCGAGACCCTGGCCAACACCGGGGCCACCGCCGGAGAGCAATTCCACCCCCGGGTGCATGCGCTGGACAGCGGCGGCTTCGTGGTGACCTTCGACCAGAACTTCGCGCCCAACACCGACCCGGCAGGCTATGCCCGGCAGTATGACGCGGCAGGCGATCCAGTAGGGGGGCTTGTGTCCTTCGGGGGCGGCACCACGAACGGCAGCGGCGGCTACGGGCAGATCCTGGATGCAGGCTATGGATTGCTGATCGACTGGGACGGCACGGTGCAGCGGATATCGGTCGATGGGGCCATGGCACCGATGCCCGAGCCCACGTCGGGCGCGGGGGGCGGCACCCCGGGTGACGACGTGCTGGACGGCGATGACGAGCCCAACCGGATCGAAGGCATCGGCGGCAACGACCTGATCCGGGGCGGCGCGGGCGGCGACACGCTGGACGGCGGCAACGGGGTCGACACGCTGGTGGGCGGCGCGGGCGACGATGTGCTGACCGGCGGCACCTCCATGGCCGACCTGCGCGACGTGATCTTTGGCGGCGAGGGTAATGACACCATCGACGGCGGCTATGGCAACGACGCGCTGCGCGGCGACGCGGGCAACGACCAGATTGCGGGCGGGTTCGGGGCCGATACCGTCATCGGGGGGGCGGGCAACGACACCCTGACCGGGTCCGCCTTTGGCGACGAGATCTTTGGCGGCGACGGGATGGATTTCGTCAACGGCGGGTTTGGCAGCGACCGGGTCAATGGCGGCGCGGATGCGGACAGTTTTCTTCCATCTGGGCATTGCCGATCACGGCAGCGACTGGATCCAGGACTACAACGGGGCCGAGGGCGACGTCCTCGTCTATGGCGGCAATGCCACCCGCGACCAGTTCCAGATCAACACAACGACCACCCCCACGGCGGGCGCGGACGACGTGGCCGAGGCCTTTGTCATCTATCGCCCAACCGGTCAGATCCTCTGGGCGCTGGTCGATGGGGATGGGCAGGCAGAGATCAATCTGCGGCTGAACGGGCAGGTGTTTGACCTGACCGCGTGACCCCCCGAACCGGGGGGTTCGCCGGCCATCCCGCTTTGCGATGTTGGCCCGACCGGCGGGGTGACTCGAACGGAAACCCTACTGCGCACAAGGACATGACATGTCGGATCTGATGACACTCGCCGATGGCCGGACGGTCACCTGGCGGATGGACGCCACCCTGGAAACGCCGGCGATCCGGATCAGCTTTGCCGGTGCCGACGGAATCCTGCAGGGCACCGACCTGCGCCTGACCCCCACCGAGGCGGGTGCCCGCATTCAGGTCATGGGCATCACCTCCATCGACGAGGGGCGCGGCATCCGGGTGTTCTTCCACGAGGATACCTTTCAACGCGGCGATGACGGGTCGATCTATGCCCGCGATTTCGCCCCCGGCTTTGCCCCCCTGCCCGAGACGATCTCGCGCGAGTTCCACCTCTTTCCCCAGGCAGGTGCCAGCCTGCTGACGCTGGCGGATAACCGGTTGCTCTATGGCGCGGATACGCTGGACGCGCCGGACCCCGGCACCTTCCTGCCGGAGCGGGTGTTCCCGATCAGCTTCCTGACCCGGATCTTCCCCTATTCCCAGGACATCGCGCGCGGCGACGACGGCGGTGTGGTCTGGGCCACCATGAGCCGCTCCGCGCCGTTCAGCGACACCCCGGTGCAGCTGCACATCTTCGACAGCGGGCTGGACCCGGTGATCACCCAGGTCGACGTCGGCTCCGGGTTGCACCGGGCCAACACCGGCGACGCGGCCAGCGCGATCGAGGCGGTCTCGGTCACCACCCTGACCGACGGGCGCTATGCCGTGGCCTGGACCTCGGAACGCTATGCCGACGCCACCCGCAGCGGCGACCCGGAAAACGGCGTCTTCCTGTCGATCGTCAGCGCCGACGGCACCCAGGTCGCGCCCGAGCGCAAGGTCTCGCCCGATGGCGCGCAGGTGCAGGAAAAACCGCAGGTCTATGCGCTGGACGGCGGCGGCTTTGCCCTGGCCTGGCAGAACCGCCAGCAAGGCAACGCCGCCTTCAACGAAGATCTGACGATCCAGACCTACGACGCGGCGGGGGCCCTGCTCGACACCCAGGTGGTGCCGCGCGGCTTCGGCGATGCGGCCAAGGATTTCGACACCGAGGATCTGGTGATCTCGGGCGACGGCACCTCCTTCTTTCTGGGCCTGACCGAGGTTCTGTCCCTGGCCGACCGCCCCGACACGCCGACAGGCCCGTCCACGGTGCCCACGTCGGGCGACGACCTCTTGACCGGCACCGAGGGGGCCGACCGTCTGGACGGGCTGGCGGGCGACGACACCATCGACGGGCTGGACGGCAACGACACGCTGCTGGGCGGCGCGGGCAATGACGTGATCACCGGCGGCACCTCCATGACCGACCTGCGCGACGTGATCTTTGGTGGCGAGGGTAATGACACCATCGACGGCGGCTATGGCAACGACGAGCTGCGCGGCGATGCCGGTGATGACAGCATCGCGGGCGGGTTCGGGGCGGATACGGTGATTGGCGGGGTTGGCAACGATACGCTGACCGGGTCCGCCTTTGGCGACGTGATCTTTGGCGGCGACGGGATGGATTTCATCAACGGCGGCTTTGGGTCGGACCGGGTGAATGGCGGGGCCAATGCCGACACGTTCTTCCATCTGGGCATCGCTGACCACGGGTCCGACTGGATCCAGGACTACAACGGGGCCGAGGGCGACGTGCTGGTCTATGGCGGCAATGCCACCCGCGACCAGTTCCAGATCAACACGACGACCACGCCGACAGCAGGGGCCGACGACGTGGCCGAGGCCTTTGTGATCTATCGTCCCACCGGTCAGATCCTCTGGGCGCTGGTCGATGGCGACGGGCAGGCGGAAATAAACCTGCGCCTGAACGGACAGGTGTTCGACCTGACCGCGTGATCACGAGTCAGCGAACTGCCACGAAGGCCCCTTAACAAAAGTTACCTTACGGGACCTTTTTCGCTTAGTCTGTCGGCGGCGGCCCCTCAGGCCGCAGCCTTTTGACAGACTTGCTTGGTATTTCATCGATGACATTGATCCCCGGAACCTCCGCCCCTGAAACCCTGACCGGCACCCCCGGAAACGACACGATCGAAGGACGCGCGGGCAATGACACCCTGACCGGGGGGGCAGGCGTTGATCAGGTCCGGGGCGGGGCGGGTGACGATACCTATATCCTGCGCCCCGGTGACGGGGCCCCGTCGGACAGCCCCCGCGAAGAGCTGCGCGAGTTTCTGGACGAAGGCAGTGACGTGATCCGCATCGAGGGGGTCGATCCCGGCGATCTGCGCGTCTGGAGCGAGGCCACAGACGTGCTGACCTTCGGCATCGACGACGGCACCGGCACCTATCTGCAAAGCTCTTTCGTGCACAGCTTTGGCAACAGCAATTCGTTCTGGACTCTCTATGAGGCGGTCGAATTCGACGACGGCACCATCTGGACCGCCGGGCAGGCCGGTCCCCTGATCGGGTTGGACATCGCCCAGGTCACCAATGGCACCGCCAGTGCCGACCGGCTGGAAGGTCGCGGCGGCAATGACACGCTGTTCGGGGGCGCAGGTGACGATACGCTGATCGGCGGGGCCGGGGCCGACAACATGGCCGGGGGCGCGGGCGACGATCTCTATGTGATCGGGCGCGGTGACGGCGGGCTGGTCAACTTTTCCATCGACATCATCGAAGAACAGCTCGGCGAAGGCACCGATACCCTGCGGTTTGCGGACCTGCGCGCCGACGAGCTTCGGGTTTTCTACGATATGGACCAGGGGCTGCTGGGCTTCGTCGAAGCCGGGGCGGCGGACCCGCGGCAGGCCACCTACATCTTCCACGGCATCGACCCGGGGGCCGACCTGTGGGACCGGATCGAGGTCATCGAGCTGACCGACGGCACCCGGATGACTGAGGCCACCGGCCTGACGGTCATCGGCCTGGACACGTCGGGCATCTTGCTGGGCACCCGTGCGGGCGACCGGATCGAGGGGCGCGGCGGTGACGATTTCATCCGCGCCGGAGCAGGCGACGACACTTTGGTCGGGGGCACGGGCGACGATACGCTGGTTGGGGGCGATGGCACCGATACGGGCGTGATCGCCGCCGCGATCGGCACCGTCTCCGTGGTCGACAGTGCCGAGGATTTCCTGATCTCCCATGGCAACCAGACGGACACCGTGGATGACAGCATGGAGTTCATTGCCTTCAGCGATGCGACCGTCGCCTTTGCGGATCTGGCGCAGCTGGTCAGCGTCTTCGAGGCGGGGACCGATGGCGACGACACGCTGGAAGGGAACAACGGGGCCGACGAGCTGCTGGGCGGCGCGGGCAATGACCGGCTGGTCGGACGCGGCGGCAACGACGTTCTCGAGGGCGGCGACGGGACGGATGTGCTGATCGGGGGCGCGGGCAATGACGTGATCCTCGGCGGCACCTCCATGGCCGACCTGCGCGACGTGGTCTTTGGCGGGGACGGCAACGACACCATCGACGGCGGCTACGGCAATGACGAGCTGCGCGGCGACGCAGGCAACGACAGCATCGCGGGCGGGTTTGGCGCCGATACGGTGATCGGCGGCACCGGCAACGACACCCTGACCGGCAGCGCGTTTGGGGACGAAATCTTTGGCGGCGACGGCATGGATTTCATCAACGGCGGCTTCGGGTCCGACCGGGTGAACGGCGGCGCGGGGGCGGATACGTTCTTCCACCTCGGTATCGCGGATCACGGCAACGACTGGATTCAGGATTATTCGGCCACCGACGGCGATGTGCTGGTCTTCGGCGGTGCCGCCACGGCAAACGATTTCCAGATCAACGAGGCGAATACCGCCAGCGCAGGTGATGCAGGCATCAACGAAGCCTTCGTGATCTACAGACCCACCGGTCAGATCATCTGGGCGCTGGTCGACGGCATGGGCGAAAGTGAGATCACCCTGCGCGTCGGCGGGGTGGAAACGGACCTCTTGGCCTAAAGCCCCCATCCACAGACCGGTGATTGACCGACGTCAATGATCGCCCCCTCGGGTTGCCGTATAATCAGGCGTAAACCGAGGGGGGCAAGTCAATGACACTCACTTTCAATTATACAGCGCATCTCAACACGTTGCGTTTCAACGAAGACTGGTCGGAGGAGACGGCGACCTATTCCATGGTGGTGGCATCGATCTGGGTGCCCGAAGACGAGTTGCGGTTTCAGGTTCCCGCATCGGGCAACATGGATGGCGAAGCTCTGGCAGATCATCTGCTCGGCTATGGCAGCACGCCAATCCCGCTGTCGAACGAAAACCCGACGTCCATCGGGCATGTCTTTCACGGCGCTGGTCTTGAGACGGACATGATGCGCTTTGATATTCACGTCCGCTCCGGTGATCGCGTTCTGGGGTTCGACACCGTGTATATCGCGCTCGGTGGTGACCCCCTCCCGGAGTTTCCGTCGGTCGAGGCGTTTCAGGCATGGCAGATGTCCATCGATGCCGCCGACTGGTGGACACCGGCCACGACCGGTCCCTTCGCGGTTGGCGCGAATGTCGGCTGGGAGGATTTCGACCTCCCGAGGGAGATCATCGGAACAGCTGGCGATGACACCCTGACAGGTTCGGTGGTCGCAGAGACGATCCGCGGCCTTGATGGGGCGGATACGCTGATCGGGCTGGATGGGGCAGATACCCTGCTGGGAGGAGAGACGGCAGCCGATCTGCGCGATGTCATCTATGGCGGCGCGGGCGACGACGTCATCGACGGCGGCTATGGCAACGACGCGCTGCGCGGCGATGCTGGAAACGACTCTATTGCAGGGGGTTTTGGGGCCGATACCGTCATCGGTGGCACCGGCAACGACACCCTGACCGGATCGGCCTTCGGGGACGAGATCTTCGGCGGCGACGGGATGGATTTCGTGAACGGCGGGTTTGGGTCGGACCGGGTGAATGGTGGGGCGGATGCCGACGCGTTTTTCCATCTGGGCATTGCCGATCACGGCAGCGACTGGATCCAGGACTACAACGGGGCCGAGGGCGACGTGCTGGTCTATGGCCAGGCCGGGGCTACCCGCGATCAGTTCCAGATCAACACGACGACCACCCCCACGGCGGGCGCCGACGACGTGGCCGAGGCCTTTGTGATCTATCGTCCCACCGGTCAGATCCTCTGGGCGCTGGTCGATGGAGATGGGCAGGCGGAAATCAATCTGCGCCTGAACGGACAGGTGTTCGATCTGACGGCCTGAGGGCCGGTGCCGGGGCGCTCCGGCTTGCGGGTCGAAAAATCCGCTCTCTTGATGTAGGATGACATGGCGTGGGGGCGATCGGCCCATTTGCCCGCCCGCACGCGCAATGTCGCCGGGGAGTGTTTCATGACCGTCTATTTTGCGCCCACGGGCGATCCTGTTCAGGCCAATACCTTCAACAATGACCGCCAGAGCTGGGCGCAGATCGCCGCCCGGCCCGATGGGGGCTATGTGGTGGTCTGGACCTCGTTCGCGCAGGATGGCGACCGAGATGGCATCCACTATCGTATCTTCGACGCCGCCGGACAGCCGCTGACCACGGAGGTGCTGCTCAACGAGATCACCGACGGCGTGCAGCGCGGGCCCGACATCGCCATGGCGGCCGACGGCAGCTTTACCGTGGTCTGGGAAAGCTTTGGCAACGACGGCTCGGTCTTTGGCATCGCCGCTCGCAACGTCTCGGCGGCGGGGGTGCCGGTGGGCGACGAATTCGTGGTCAACACCTACACAAATTCGGTGCAGGATCTGGTGGTCGCGGCGCGGCTGGACGGGGGGGGCGTGGCCGCCGCCTGGGAAAGCTTTGGCTTTGACGGTGACCGCGACGGCATCGCCACACGCCTGGTGGGCCCCAACGATGCCGGGGCCGATGACCGTGTGGCCAATACCACCACCACCTACAACGACCTGACCCCGGCCATCGCCGCAACCCGTGACGGCGGTTATGTGGTGGCCTGGAACGACAACCGCCTGACCGGCAATTTCGGCACCGAAATGGACATCCGCGCCCAGCGGTTCGACGCCGGTGCCAACCCGGTCGGGCCGGAGTTCCTGGTCAACACCACAACCGACGGCACCCAGAAACAGGTCGATGTGATCGGCCTGGCGGGCGGCGGTTTCGTCGCGGTCTGGGAATCCCTGGTGAACGGCGGCACCGGCCAGAGCGGCATCCTGGGACAGCGGTTCGACGCGGGCGGCAACCGCCTGGGCGAAGAGTTCAAGATCAACCAGAGCAGCGCCTTCTTCTACCAGGCCGATGTGATCGACCTGGCGAATGGCGGCTTTGCCGTGACCTGGATGTCGGGGGGCGAATTCGTCAACGGCCAGAATGTCGTCCCCCAGGGGCACTACGTCCGCATCTATGACGCGGCGGGCACTGCGCTGGACGACGAGATGCTGGTCAACACCGACCGGTCCACCAACATCCGCGTGTCCGAAATCGCGGAACTGGCCTCGGGCGATCTGATGCTGGCCTTCATCTCGCGCGCGGGGGATGCCGACGGGGCCGACGTGCTGGTGCAGCGCATCGGCCGCTTCGGAGAGATCGAGGGCACCGCGGGCGACGACCTGCTGACCGGGGCGGCGGGCGATGACCGCATTCAGGGTCTGGCGGGGGATGACACGCTGGGCGGATTGGACGGGGTCGACACGCTGGTGGGCGGCGCGGGCAACGATGTGCTGACCGGCGGCACCTCCATGGCCGACCTGCGCGATGTGATCTTTGGCGGCGAGGGTAATGACACCATCGACGGCGGCTACGGCAACGACGAGCTGCGCGGCGACGCCGGTGATGACAGCATCGCGGGCGGGTTCGGCGCGGATACCGTGATCGGTGGGGTTGGCAACGATACGCTGACCGGGTCCGCCTTTGGCGACCTGATCTTTGGCGGCGACGGGATGGATTTCATCAATGGCGGCTTCGGGTCGGACCGGGTGAACGGCGGCGCGGATGCCGACACGTTCTTCCATCTGGGCATTGCCGATCACGGCAGCGACTGGATCCAGGACTATAACGCGGCGGACGGCGACGTGCTGGTCTACGGCGGCAATGCCACCCGCGACCAGTTCCAGATCAACACGACGACCACCCCCACGGCGGGCGCGGACGACGTGCAGGAGGCTTTCGTCATCTACCGCCCCACGGGACAGATCCTCTGGGCGCTGGTCGATGGCGACGGGCAGGCGGAAATCAATCTGCGCCTGAACGGACAGGTCTTTGATCTGACCGCCTGAGGCGCGCCCGCGCGGGCCAAGGCTTGTGCTGCCCGGAGCGGGGCCTGTATCCCTCGGCAATTCCTGTCCTCCTGCGGAACTGCCCATGCCCGATCCGATCCCCCCGCACGCCCCTGTCAGCGGGTCCGAACCGGTCGCCGGGGTGTCGTCCCGGCAGCGTCTGGCGGTCCTTCTGGCCACGTACAACGGGGCCAATTGGCTGGGGCCGCAACTGGACAGTATCGCCGCTCAGACCCTGCGACCCGACCTGCTGATGGTCAGCGACGACGCCTCGCAGGATGCCACGCCGGATGTTCTGGACGCCTTTGCCACCGCCACCCCGGACATCCCGGTTCGGCGGCTGGAGGGGCCGGGTGCCGGGGCGGCGGCCAATTTCCTGTCCCTGATCCGGCGGGTGCCGAGCGATATCGACCGGATTTCCTTTGCCGATCAGGACGACGTCTGGCAGCCGGGCAAGCTGGCGCGGGCCATGGCGCATCTGGATGCGGCGGGCGATGGGCGGCCCGCGCTTTATTGTGCGCGGATCCTGGTCTGCGATGCGGATCTGTCAAACCGCAAACCGTCACGCGGGCCGTCCCGCGCGCCGTCGTTCCGCAACGCGCTGACCCAGAACATCGCCACCGGCAATACCATCGTGCTCAACCGCCCGGCGCTGGCGCTGGTGCGGGCGGCGGCGGCGGTGACCGGGCCGATCGTGGTGCATGACTGGTGGCTTTACCAGATCGTGACCGGGGCAGGGGGACGCATCCTGTTCGATACGGAGCCGCAGGTGCTCTACCGTCAGCACGGGGCCAACCTGATCGGGGCCAACAGCGGCCTCGTGGCGCGCACCCGCCGTATCCGGCAATTGCTGGGGGGGGTTTACGGCGACTGGAACAGGCTGAACCTGGCCGCGCTAGAGGCGGCGCAGGACCTGCTGACCTCCGAGAATGCGGCCCTGGTGACGGGGTTCGCGGCGGCGCGCCGGGCCGGACCGGTGGCGCGGGTCGCGGCGCTGCCGCGACTGGGTCTCTACCGACAGAGCTGGATGGGCCAGAGCTCGCTTTATGCGGCGGCGGCCCTGGGCAAGATCTGACGCGCCTAGCGCGACCAGAGCGTGCTCTGATCCCCGCCCAGCTTGGAATAACTCAGCGGGCGCAGCGGCTGGGCCACCCGCTCGGCGCGGGCGTCGGGGGTCAGGGCCAGCCAGGCCTCCAGCCAGGCCAGTTGAAAGGGTTTCGCCCCGCCCGCCTCGAAGGTGGTCTGCGTCTCGCCGGTCAGGATCGCCACGCGGGCCCCGCCGCTGTCCAGTTCATCCAGGGTGAAATCCACCACCCGTGCCAATGCGCGGTCACAGCGCGGGGTCAGGTCGATGCCCGCCCCCTTCAGCACGGCGGCCCCGGTGACCAGCGGTGCCACGGCGTGCAACTGGTAATGCATCGCGCGCGGCCCGCGCGACATTTCCTGGGGCAGGGCCCCCGCCTGGGTGGCGGTGCAGGCCACGTAGGTCAGCGACCAGGCCGACCAGCCGCGCATCACCGGATCGTCCGACAGATCCGCGATCGTGGCCCCGGCCAGCGCCGCCCAGGCGCGCAGGTTCCCGCGCGAGGCGCCGTCGGTCGCCGTCTCCCAGAAGGTCATCTGTTCGACCATGCGCCGCGACAGCCAGGCCGCGACATCCGCCTTGGCGCGCCCGTCACGGGCCAGCGGCCAGGCGGCGCGGGCGGCCAGGCCCAGACCGGCCAGGCGCGACCCGGCCGTCAGCCGGGCGGTTTCACTGTCGAGCGCGGCCAGCGCATCGGCGCGCGCCCAATCGGCCAACTGCGCCAGGGCGCAATCGGCGCGGGTCTGGGCGTCTTCGCCTGGGTCGGTCAGCCGGGACAGGGCGGTGATGAAATCATCGACCGGGCGCAGGGCATCGCGCGCCTCGGAGGCGGTCTGCTTGTTGAGCGTGGCGCGGCGGTCGTCGCTGCCCTTGTAGGGCGAGGCAAAGGCCAGCCCCGCGACCGGGGTCACCGATGTCTCGCAGGCGGCGGCCAGCGCGGGCGCCCCCAGGGTCGACAGCACGAGGGCGGCGGTCAGGGTCAGGCCCCTCACAATCCGGACCCCAGCCGCAGCAGGCGGGCCAGCGTCGGCGCGCGGCCTTCGCCCAGCTCGGACGCGCGGTCCAGCCAGATCAGCGCGGTTTCCGGGTCGCGCATGGCGGCAGGCCCCATGCCCAGAACGGTGCCCAGTTCGACCATGGCGCCGGCGTGATCGCCGCGGGCGGCGCGGCTGAACCATTCGATCGCCGGGGCCAGATCGGCCGCCGTTTCGGCGCGGCCCTGCAGGTACAGCCCGTATTCGTGGGCCGCCGCCGGGTCGCCCGATTGCGCCGCACGCATCAAAAGCGGCTGCACATCCAGCTGCGAGGCGACCAGCGCCTGCACCGCGCCCGGTGCCGCCCGCCAGGCGCGCAGCACCGGCAGGGGATCGACGCCGGGGGTTTCCACCAGGCTGGCCATGTGGCGCAGCGCGGCTTCGGGGGCGTAGGTTTCCAGATCGACGTTGGAGGTCAGGCGGAACAGTTCCAGCGCGGCGCGCGGGTCGCCGTCGGCCATGGACCGCGCCGCCACATCGGCGGCATCGGGCGCGCGGCCGGTGTCGTAGAACGCCATCTGCCGGTCGGTCAGCCGCAGCTTAGACAGGGTGTGCCCGCCTTCCAGCGACATGCCGATGCGGCGCCAGTGATAGGACATCTGGCCGTCGTCATGGCTGGCATAGGCCTCGCCGATTTCGTCTGCGTCCTTGGTGGTGCAGTTCATCAGCGACACGGCCCGGTCGATGTAATCGTCCAGCCGCGCGGTTTCGATGTGGGGGATCGCGAACATCAGCGCCAGGAAATCGCCGCGCGCCTCGATGATCTCGGCGAACTGGGCATAGACCTCGGCCTCGGGGCGCCCGGAGGTGCGCGCCAGCAGGCGGATCGCGGCGCCTTCGCCACGGTTGCCCGCCATGGTCAGCAGGCCCTCGATTTCATCGGCGATTTCGGGATCGCGCGAGGCGTGTTCAACCAGAACGATCGACAGATCCAGCGCAGTGGTGACGCCGTTGTTGAGATAGACGCGGCGGAACAGCTCCACCGCCAGGTTGCGCTCGGCGGGGGTCAGGGCCAGCTCGAATTCCAGCTCGGCGAAGGCCTCCATCGCCTGATCCGATCCATTGAGCCGTTCGGCCCAGAACCGCAGGGCGGCATCGGGCAGATTGCCCGCCTCGACGCGCTGCACGTGGGCGGCCAGCATCGTGGTGCGCCCGTCCAGCGCCTGGCTCTGGATACGGGCGATGGTTTCGGGTTCGCGGTAGGGGTCCAGCGCCAGAAGGTCGGTGGCCGAAATCCGCACCGCTTCGTGGCCCGACGCCTGATAGGCCTCATGCCAATGGGTCGCCTCGACCAGCTGCGGGGCCGCGTTGACCTGGCAACGATAGAGCCCGTCGAGCATGTGCATCGACTCCGCCAGCCCATGACGCGACACCGTTTCCATCAGCAGGCTGATGGCGCGGTCGCGCTGCGCCGGGTCGTCGCGGTAGCGCATCAGGATCTGCGCCAGCATCTGCATGCCCGGCCCGTCGCCCCGCGCCACGGCCTGTTCCAGATAGTCGATCGCCTCGGCCTCACCGGCCCAGCGGCCCCTGCGGATGCGCACCTCGCGCGCCAATCGGGTAAAGACGGACCCGGGCGCGGTCTCGATTTCGGCAATCTCGCGCAGGTATTTCAGATAGGCGCTGTCGTCGTCGGCCTCCATGCCGTCGACGTTGATGATCAGATCCAGAAGCGGCGCGACCGAGCGGCGCGCGCCCGCGTCGTCCTCGCTGTAGTTGAAGCCCAGGATCCGGTTCAGCACCTCGGGGGTGACCGCGCCGCTTTCCAGAAGGGCCTCGGTCTCTCCGGCGTCGGGACGGCGGCCCAGGGTCACGGCCACCTCCAGGAAGTGGCGCATCTCTTCGTTGTCCTTGGCGGACGCGGGGGCGTTCATGTGATGCTCGACGATGCGCCAGGCGCTTTCGGCGTCGCCCATGTTGGCCGCGAACCGCCGCCAGTCGAAGGCCAGCGCGGGATCGGCCTGCACCACTTCGCCCAGCTCATATTCGCGGGCAATCCGTTCGGCCCGCCGACAGATGCCGTTGTCCAGCGCGCCCAGCACGCCGCCCATGGCCATGGTGATCGTCAGGTCCAGCGGCGCGTCCCAGCCGTCCAGCATCTCGCCCCGGATCTGCATCCGGGCGATTTCCAGCAAGGCATCGGGGCTGCCAGCATAGGCGGTTTCGCGCAACAGGTCCTGGGCAAAGGCCAGGTCCGGCTCGGTGCCGGTGCCATCCAGGTAGAACTGCGCCAGGGTGATGCTCTGGCTGTGGGTCAGGGTCTCGGCCCGGGCGCGCAGCGAGGGCACGAGGCCCGCGTCCATCAGCTCCTGCGGGCGACCGGCGGCCAGGTGCAGGTCGATCAGCTGCAAGGTGGCATCGACCGCGTCAAAGCGGGGGTCGACCTGCATCCGGCGTTCGATCAGGGCGGCGATGAAGTCGAATTCGCCCGCCGGATCGGTGCGCATCAGGTTGCGGATGTCGCGGCGCAGATAGCGGGCGCGGGTGGGGTCGGTCAGGTCCTCGTCGCGGCCCTCGACGTCCAGGTCGTCCTCGCGGGCGACCTCGCGGGGCAGGCAGGCGTCGGGATGCACGATCGCGGGCGGCGCAAAGCGCAGGGCGGGCACGCCGGAATGTTGCACGGCAATCTGCGCGGTTGCAGGCGTCAGCGTGGTGGCGGCCAGAAGGCCCGCCAGCATCAGGGAAAGACGGGTGTTCACAGCGTCACCTCCGGCAGGTCGCAGACGGTCAGGCGGGGCAGGCCCCCAAAGCCGGTCGCGGTCTGGATTTCAACGCCCGTCGCCCCCTGGGGCCAAAGCCCGGTGAGCGGCAGGTAAAAGCGCCCGCCCAGCACGTGGCCGGGGGCGCGATAGATGGATTTGACCCGCTGGGCGCCGTCCTCGGCGGTAAAGCGGAACGCGACCGAGCCGGGGGCGGTGCCGCCCGCATCCAGCATCAGCACGCGGTTCGCGGCGGCGGGTACGGCGCGCAGGCTGGCCTGCAACCGGCCCGGCGCGCTGCCTGCGGCCAGGTCCAGCGTCACCGTGCAGCTGGCGGTGGCCGCCGCGATCAGCTCGGCCATGGGTTGGTCGCCACGCGCGCCCAGATCGGCCCAGACCGGGAATTCCCAGACCAGAACGCCCGGCCGCTGCGCCAGAAACGCCGCCGAGGTCAGATAGGAGGAAATCGCCGCAAAGGGGTCTTCGCCGTCGATGTTGAGCGCCTGGGCCGCCCGTCCCGTGGCCTGGGACACGAAGCCCGCGAAATTGCCGCCCGCCACACCGGTCAGCCCGCTGCCGGTGATGGCCACGCTGTCGCCGGGTGTCGGGGTCGCATTGCCCGCGGGCACCGTCGACCAGGAGGTGCCGATCACCGGCGGCAGCTCGCGCGCGCAGTGGCGTTGCAGCCGGGTGCGCAGGGGCGACAGGATGCGGTGGTTGCCGACCTGGGTGGTGGTGAAGGCCTGGGGCGCGCGCGGGGTCTGGCCTGCCTCGGACAGGGCGGTGCCCACGGCCCCGGCCAGCGCGCGCAGGCCTTCGGGGCTGGGGCGGGTGTCATGGGCCGGGAAGGGGGCCGTGCCCGTGGTGGCCAGCTGGCGCATGGCCGCGCGCCCGTCGGCGGCAATCACGCCCCGGTCGCGCAGGCGGCGGATGTTTTCGGCATAGACACTGGCGGCCAGGTCGGGCGCATAGCCCGCGTGGCCCGCCACCGAAGGCAGGGTTTCCGGCATCGCCAGCGCCTTGGTCGGCACCGGCAGCACGACCAGCGTGGTACCGCCTGCCGCCAGCGCCTGCGACAGCGCGGCGATTTCAGCCAGCGTGCGTTCGGCGATCCAGTGGTCGGAATGCAGGTCGGGGTCTATGCGGTAGAACCCGCCATCGGTGCCCTCGACCACGTCGATGCCCGGCGCGGCGATACCCCGGCAGGCATAGGTAGAGGCCTGGGCCTGCCCCGGCAACAACACCGTCGGAGCGGCCAGCACGGCCAGGGCGGCTGCGGTTCTGAGGATCTTGTTCGGTGTCATAGACTGCCCCCGCGGTCCGGTGTCAGAATGGCTAGCTGTCGTCCGTCGGATCGGACGTCAGCTGGTGAAGAAGGGTGGCGGCCGCCGTGGCCACGCCGGGATGCGGCGAAGCGGCGGCCTCGGTCAAAAGGGTCTGGACCCGGTCCGCTTCGGACCAGGCGGTGTCGGTGTCGGCCTTGGCGCGCGCCTCCAGCAGGCGCAGCGCCATGCCCAACTGTCCGCGCCCGTCGCCGATTTCCCGCATTTCCGCCAGCAGGCGGTCGCGGGTCGCATCCGACAGCGCGCCAAACAGCGTGCCTTCGCCGTTGAAACGATAGACCGCATCCAGCGCCACGGCATTGCCGGCCCAGGCCTGCGGATAGAGCGTCGAGATATAGAGCCGGACCCGGTCGCGCGGCTCCGCCTCGGGGTCGAGACGATCCATCGCGGTCAGCATCTCGTCCAGCAGGTAGCCGCGCCCGGTCTGCACCGCCAGCGCGGCGTAATAGGCCCGGTCGGAGGCCGTGGCCGCAGGATCGGCCAGCAGGATGCGGGTATAGCGTGTCGCCGCCAGCCCGTCGCCCCGGTCCGCCAGGTCGCGCAGGTCTTCGGGGGACACATCGGCCCCCTGGTGCATGGCACGGCGCGCGGCGCGCAGGCGGCTGTTGAGGCCGCGCATCGACCGGCGCCCCTCAGTCACCTGCACGGTGATGCCACTGGCGGTCGCGGCGGGCGGGATGGTCATCGGCACATGGTCGCCCGGCGTCTCTGCGCGCAGCGGCACGGCGAAACCGACAAGGATAATCAACCCCAGAACAGTCAAACCCCGGATCATGCGGCGTCCTCCGAGCAATCGACGATGGCGGCAGGCACGCGGGTCGACCCGCTGAGCGTCAGGGGCGCGGTCCCCGTCAGGTCGCGCGCCAGCGCGGTCGAGGCCTGGGTCAGGTCGCCGTCGGCCAGTCGCGGCAGCTGCGCCGAGAAATCGTTGGCCACCAGCGTGACATGGGCGGCGGTGGCCCCGGTCAGACCGGCGCCGTTGCCCTGCAGGCGGTTGGCACGCAGATGGGTGGCGGCGTCGCGGGCCTGGGCAGACACCCAGATCCCGGCGCTGCGGTTGCCCGCGATCAGGTTGCCCGCGATTTCGGTGGCGCGGCTTTCGCGGATCTCGATGCCTTTCTGGCGGCTGTCGATCAACACGTTGCCCGCGACCTGGGCACAGGCGGTACGGTGCAGCTTGACGCCCGCGCCGCTGCGGCCCCAGACGACATTGCCCAGAACCTGCGGCCCCCGGCTGTCGCGCACCACGATGCCCGCACGGTCCCCCGCCAAGAGCAGGTTCGACGTCAGCCGCGCGCCGTCGGAATGGCTGAGCAGGCGGATCGAATTGGTGGGCGCCGTGCCCGCGAAGATGTTCTCGGACACCTCGGTGCGGGGGCTGGCGGCGACGCGCAGGGCGTTGCCGCGCATGTCGGTGAACCGGTTGCCGGAAATCCGGCCCCGGTGGATCGCGGTCAGCGCCACGCCCACCATGTCCGACAGCTGGCTGTCCAGGATCACGGTCTGGCGGGTGGCGGGGCGCAGCGGATGGCCCAGCACCGACAGGCCCGCGAACTTGTCGGTATCGCCAAAGCCCAGACCGGTGACGGTCGCGCGGCGCATCTCCAGCGATCCGGACCCGGCAATGGCCACGAAGGGCGCATAGCTGGGCGCGCGTTCGTTTTCCCCCCCACGAGAGGCGATGGTGGCGCCGTCGATCTCGACCCGCCCGAAGCTCATGACAAAGGCGCCGTGGGGGCGCGACAGGGCCAGCTCTTCGCCGGGGCCCAGACGCAGGACGGTGTCCTCCATCAGGATCAGCGGCACTTCGATCGGGCCGGGCGTGGTTTGCAGGCCGGTGCGGGCCAGGCCCTCGTGGATCATCGACAGGGTCACCAGACCGCCCGACAGGCTGAGCACGGTGTCGCCCCGGTCCAGCTGAACGGCGCGGACCTTTTCGTTGTCTTCCTTGGTGCGGCCCTGCGACAGCATCGCCAGCGCCAGGCGCAGGTTGAAGACGCGGGCGGCGGCGGCGGGCATCGGGTCCAGCCGCTGATAGGGGGCGGCGGCGGCCTCACGCGGGGGCAGGCCCGCAACGGCGCGCAATTCGGCGTCGGTCGGCAGCTCGGCGTGGGGGTCCGACAGGCGGCGCACCAGCTCGCGCAGGCGGGCCTGGGCGGTACGGTCCAGCGCGGGCGGCATCGCGGCCTCGGCACTGGACACGACGATGGGGGCCAGGTGGGGGATGTCTTCGACCTCGACGGCGGGGGCCTCGGCCTGGCGGTCGGGGCGGGCCGGGCGCGGCGTCACCAGAAAGGCGGGCGCGACCTGCGGGGCCACGGGGCCCGTGTCCTTCGGCAGGTCCAGCAGGCGGCGCGAGGCGCCCCCGGCCAGAAGACCCGAAGCGGCGGCGGGCGCGGCCTGGGCCGGGGCGGGCAGCAGGGCGCTCGCGGCAGGCGCGGGCACGGGCGCCGCCAGCAGGGCGGTCGCAGCCGGGGCCTGGGCCACGGTCGGGGCTGGCGCGGCCAGCAAGGTGTTTTCGGTCGGCGCGGCGGGGGCCGGCACCGGGGCCTGCGCCGCCTGGGCGGGGGCCAGCAATCCCGACGATGCAGCCGGTGCGGCCAGCAGCAGGGTTGGCTCCGTCGGGGCGGGAACCGGGGTCGTGATGGCGGGTGCCTGGGCCAGGGGCGCCGCGACCGAAGGGGCGGCCGGGCGGGCGCTGAAGGCGTCGCTCGACAGGAAAGAGCCGCCGGACTGGGCCCCGGCCACGCCAGTCGCGGCGAGCAGGACACTCGCCGCGAGGGTCGCGCGGACCCGGGCCGTGCGGCCCAAGGGAAGGCCCCGATCAGCCATTCACGGCACGGGGCAGTTCGGTGATGATGGCCGCGGGCCGGGCGTCCTGATGGACCACTTCGGCGGGCAGGGCAGGCGCATCCTGAAGCGTGACGAACAACAGCTCGGCGGCCTCGGCGCCCAGGTTCATCAGCTGCAGCGTGCCCATGTCGTCGGCATAGACGCGACCGCCCGCATGGACTTCCTTGGTCCAGCCGGGGCCGGTGGCACGGATGTGGCCGCGCACGACGATGGCCTGCTGGGTGGCGGGGCCCTGTTCCATGGTCGAGGTCTGACCGACCGCGATCTCGGAGGTGCCCAGCTGGAAGCCGGGGGCCTTTTCGGCGACCGGCGCGCTCAGGCGGATCGGCGCGCCTTCGGGCATGTCGACCATCTTGGGCGGACGGGCCTCGGCGTGGCGCACCGCCTCGGAGCGCTTGGCGTCCTTCAGGCGTTCGACGATGTCCTTGATCTTCTGGCTTTCGTCCATGTGGGCGACCAGCAGGGCGTCGGCGGTTTCCACCACGACGATGTTCGACAGGCCCACGATCGACACCAGGCGGCTGTCGGCGCGCACCAGGGTGTTGGTGGTGTCCAGCGCGATCACGTCGCCCTGGAACACGTTGCCGTTGGCATCGGGGTTGGCCACCGAATGCATAGCCTTCCAGGATCCGACGTCGTCCCATTTGACGTCCAGCGGGGCCAGGGCGATGCGGTCGGAATGCTCGAACACCAGGCCTTCGGTCGGCTCGGAGGCGGCCATGGTAAAGGACGCACCGGCCAGGTGCAGCGTGTTGTCGGTGCGCGTGCCGCTTTGGACGGCGGTGCGGACGTGGGCCGCGCTCTCGGGGTCGAGGCGGGTGTATTCGGAAATCAGCGTGCGCGCCGAGAACATCGACAGGCCCGAGGCCCAGAAGGCGCCGCCGGCCTCGATCAGGCGCTCGGCCTCGTCGATCGGGGGCTTCTCGACGAACTGGCCGACCTGGCGCAGCGGGCTGCCGCTGGCACCCAGGGGGCCTGCGTCGATGATGTAGCCAAAGCCCGATTCCGCATAGCGCGGCGGGATGCCGAAGGTGATGATGCGCCCGTCGGCAGCAGCCGGGCCGCAGGCAGCGATGGCAGGCGCCATGTCGCCGTCGATGACGTGATCGGCGGGGATCACCACGAAGATGGCGTCCGGATCGGTTTCCGACGCGGCTTCGCAGGCGGCCAGAACGGCGGGACCGGTGTTGCGGCCCATCGGCTCACAGATGATGCGGGCCGAGGCACCGATGTCGCGCAGCTGGGCGCGGACCGTGCCTTCGTGCATGGCGCCGGTGACGATCACCGGATCGGTATAGATGGCACCCTGGTGACGCCGCACCGCGGACTGGAAGAAGGTCGGGCTGTCGGGGCCGCCGACGCGCTGAAACTGCTTGGGGGCCTGGCGGCGCGACAGGGGCCACAGACGGGTTCCATTGCCACCGCAGATGATAAGAGGTGTGATCTTCTTGGTCATGTTCCGAACTCCGGGAGGAGGCCGCCAAGCAGCGGCGTCGTGAGCCGCAGACGTCCCGCCAGGCCGATATCGGCCTCGGTCAGTGCCCCTGCGGGTGCGCGCAACTCGATCGGAACAAAGAGATCCCCTTTCAGGGCCGCGGCGTTGGCCGTCCCGTCCGCCACGATTTCGACCGGGATATCCCGTCCGTCATGCAGCTGGAGCGTGGTGCGGTCACCGGTCATGGCCCTGGCGAGTCCCTCGATGCTGATGAGCGTGCGCGCTCTGATCTCAGGGTTAATCTCTAAAATTGTCAGGATTGGGTCCGAAGGAAGGAGAGTTGCGCCCTCGTAGGCATTTGCCGCCAGCTTCACTTCGCAGTCGCAGGGCATCTGGAAATTCAGCACGTCGCCCGCGTTGGACGTGATGGCAAAGACCACTTCGCCGCGCGCCGCTTCGGCATCGAGGTAGGACAGCTGGCCGCCCGTTGTGGCGCTCATCTGGCGGCCCTGAGCTTCGATGAAGACGGGGTGCATTTCGACGCCCGTGGTCATGCGGTTCACCAAGACCGTGCCCGCCGCCAGGATCAGCGCCGCCGAAAGCGCGATGACCCCCATGGTGCGGGCCCGGTCGCGCAGGCCCGGCTTGTAGGCGGCCTGGGCCGGTTTGGGCGCGGTCGGCCCGGAATAGGACATCACCCCGTCCATGCCCGCGATTTCCCCCGCGATGACCGCGTTCAGCACATAGCGCAGCTGCGGCAGATGCGGGCCGGTGGGGTCGGTGAACATCAGCTTGACCTGGCCGTCCCCGGCCACGTCCTGCACCGCCACTTCGGGCGAGAGGGTCAGCGAGAAATCCGCGAAATCGATCCGCAACCGGGCGATGCCGCGGGTGCCCGGCGCGGGGGCGGTGCCCTCGGCGCGGGCCAGCAGATGCGTCATCGACAGACGATCGCCCGCCAGCGAGGTCCCCTCCAGCGTCAGGTGAAAGGGAATGGCGATCAGCGGATGCTCGTCCTCATGGGCGAAACCACCGGGAATCGGCGTCGGGATCGGGCTGTTGTCGGTCACGGTAATTCCCTCACTCAAAAGTGTTCACAAGCATGATGATCATCGCCAGCCAGCTGATGGCCAGGACGTGCATCGCCGTGGATTCAAGACGTTTGACCCGTTCGCCGGCGGGCAGGACGACCTTTGCGCCTGCGCCCTGACGGGTCCATTTCTGTCGGTCGAGCCGGAAGAACACGAAGGTCTTCACCGCCGCGCCGACGACCTGGCCGAAATAGAGGATCGGCGGATGGGTCACCGGGAACCACTGCCCGCCGCGGAACAGCGCGATATAGGCGCAGAACACGTAGCGGGTCATCAGAACCCACGAAATATAAAGCGGAATCACGACCGGCGTGCCAAGCGCCGCCGTCACCGCCACCGAAATCGGGCCCACCAGCGTGGTGAACATCGACACCCGCTGATCGAGGATCGACCACCAGGTGAAGAACCCCATGCGCGACGGCCCCAGGCGAATGGCGCGCCCGTTGGTGCGCATCATGTTGCCGAACCAGCGGGTCATCAGAACCTGCGCGCTTTCGAGGAAGGTGTCGCGGGGCTGTTCCTCGTAGGACCAGGACCGCACGTCGGGCAGATAGGCGGTCTGGTAGCCGTTCTTGAGCAGCCAGTACCAGGTCGACTTGTCGTCACCGGTCAGAAAGTCCACGCGGCCCAGCCGCCAGTGGTTGAGGTAGTCGCGATCGACCCCCTCGATGAAACCGGGGTTGGTGGCCAGCGAGGCGCGGAACACGCTCATCCGGCCCGTCAGGGTCAGGACGCGGTTGGCCAGCCCCATGGAGCACATCATCACCTGGCGCTGGTCGAACCGCAGGTGGAACCAGTCCTTGTACAGACCCTCTTTGCCGATCACCGCGCCTTCGTCGGTGGTCAGCGCGCCGACCTTCGGGTCGGTGAAGACCGGGGCCGAGGCGGCCCAGATGTTTTCCGGCACCACGGTATCGCCATCGACGAAGACCAGGATGTCGCGGTGGCTGGGGCCCAGTTGCGCCAGGATGCGCAGGGCCTTGGCCATGGCATCGCGTTTGCCCTTGGACGAGATGCGGTCGATGATCAGCTTGGTGCCGGTCATGTCCACGGGCATCGTCTGAAAGATGTCGCGGATCAGGCGGGCGTCCTTGCCGTCCACCACCGAGGCCACGATCGTGGCCCCGTCGCGGGCCGCCGCAGCGGCCCGGAAGATGGAGCGGTAGACCTCCAGCGTGATGTCCACGTCGACCATATAGGTCGTGACCATGAAGTAGCAGTGCGAGGGCCGGGGATCGGCGTCGAAACGCGCCTGGCGCTGACGCTTCCAGCGCGGATAGACGATGCGCCGGAAGATGATCGCCCGGGTGAAGTTGATGGCCGCCCAGCTATAGCGCCAGGCCCCCAGCACACCGACGACCAGAACGGCCGTCTTGGCCGCACCGGGGTCGCCCAGGAATCCTGCCGGCACCACCGATGCCAGCAGGAAGACCAGGCCGAAATACCCCAGATGTGTCAGTGTTTTGATCACCATTGCCCCAGCCCCCTGAGGATCCGCTTACCAGCAGATCCCCTCATAGCCCTCGGAGGTGACCAGCCCGCGGTTGAGCCGCGTCAGGTCGACCAGCGTGCGGCTGCCCACGGCCTGTTCCAGCTTGGGCGCGGCTTCGCGGTAGAAGTTGCCGACCAGAACGGTGCCCGAAGCTTCGATCAGGGCGTCCAGGTCGCCTTCCATGCGGTCCTTCAGATCCGGCACGCCGTCGTTGCCGCGACCGGCACCGGGGGTGCCCGCATCAAAGGCTTCCTGCACGAAGGGGTCATAGACCTTCACTTCGACGCCCTTCTTGATCAGGCGGGCGGCCAGGGCGACCAGCGGGCTTTCGCGCAGGTCGTCGGTGCCCGGCTTGAAGGAGATGCCGACGAAGCCGACGGTCTTGGCGCCGGAGGCCAGGACCAGCGCTTCGGCGCGGGCGATCTGTTGCTCGTTGCTTTCCAGGACCGCATCCAGCAGCTTGTGGGTGCCGCCGGTGGTTGCCGCCAGGTGGCGCAGGGCGCGCACGTCCTTGGGCAGGCAGGACCCACCAAAGGCAAAGCCGGGGCGCATGAAGTAGGGCGAAATCGCCGCCTTCGTGTCCGAGCAGATGATTTCCATCACCGTCTGACCATCAACACCCGAAGCTTTGGCGATGTTGCCGATCTCGTTGGCGAAGGTGACCTTGACCGCGCGCCAGGTGTTCGAGGTGTACTTGACCATCTCGGCGGTGCGGATGTCGGTCTTGTGGATCGGCCAGTCCAGATCCTTGTTCAGATCGTGCAGGATCTGGCCGGTGATCTCGTCCATGTGGCCAAAGACGATCAGGCCGGGGTCGGCGTAATCCTCGATCGCGGTGCTTTCGCGCAGGAACTCGGGGTAGTAGCCGACGCCGAAGCCTTCGCCCGCCTTCTTGCCCGACGTCTCTTCCAGCACCGGGATGCAGGCGGTTTCCGTCGATCCCGGCACGATGGTCGAGCGGATGACGACCGAGTGGTAGGCGTCCTTCTTGGCCAGCGCGGCACCGATGCCGGCGCAGACGTCGGTGACATAGACCAGGCCCACGGACCCGTCGGGGGCCGACGGCGTGCCGACGCACACGAAGGTCAGCTCGGTGTTGCCGATGGCGTCGTCGTAATCCTTGGTGGCGCGCAGACGGCCCGCCTGGACCACTTCGCGCACCAGATCGTCGATGCCCTCTTCCACGATGGGCGAGCGGCCCGCGTTGATTTCATCGATCTTGCCCTGATCGACATCGACCGCGATGACGTTGTGGCCGTCGCGCGCCAGACAGGCGGCGGCAACCACGCCCACATAACCAATTCCGAAAATGCTGATGTTCGCCATGGTCTGAATACCCGTATGTATGTGTCAGCTCGCGCCGTCTTGCGCGGCTCTCGGGTTCAGGTCGGCGAAGTCCCGCGCGTCAGGCAAGCGCGCCGGTAAAGAAGCATTAACCTGCATCAGCCAATCGTGCCGGATTTGATACAATCACCCCGTGTTGTGGGTTTTGTGCCGCGAAGATGCCGGGTTTGAACACATTTCGGCCATATTTCGCGGGAGATTCGAAGCGTCCGGCCGGGCCCCCGTCCCCGGCCTCCTGGACAGATCCGGGCCTTGCGCGCAGCGCGATCGGGGGGAGGCGGCGCGCGGTTTTTTACCGTTTGGCTCCGGGAAGGTGTCTGGATAGGCTGGGCCGCGGTCCGGTCGCTGGCATACCCTGCGGAGCTGACACGAAACCATGAAGCAACAGACGCCGGAGTCCGAGAATGTCCAGGAATATGGTGCCAGCAAGGGCCCCGCGGGATGGGGCTCGCAATGAGGCGCACAGACCTGACGGGCGCGGCCTTGCGGTGCCATCGGGAAACCGCGGGACGCCTCTCTGTTTTCTGGCGGATCGAACCGATGGGTTCGGAGAGCGTTTGCGCGCCGTCCTCAATGCCATGGTGGCCGCGGAGCAATTCGGCGGCGAGATGATCCTGGAATGGCGGGCGAAAGGGGGGCCGGGGGCCGTGTTCCACGTGGCCGGTGACCCGGAGGGGATATTTGCGCCCGCCTTCCTGGAACGGCACCTGGTGTCCAGGGAGGACGTGGCGCGCCTGTCCCGGCTCTCGACCACCGACAGCGCGTTCGAGGCCCGGTTCCGGGACGGGGCCGGGCTGCAGGACGGCGGAGTTGATGCGGTCGTGATGTCGCATGCGCGGATCTCGTCGCAGATGACGTCGCTGGCCGATGCCGATACCTGCGCGCTCTATCGCAAGGCATTCGACGATATCGCGTTCACGCCCCCGCTGGAGTTGGCCCGAACCCTTGCCTGGCAGGTTCCCTTGATGCGCGACTGTGTTGCGATCCACCTCCGCGCGGGGGACATCGTCTACGGCAGTTTCAGGGGCAGCGGCCGTTTCACGAGCAAGGCGATCCCGTACCCGCTCGGGGATGCCCTGATCGCGCAGGCACGGGCGGATGGCGCGGAGGTGCTGGTCTTCGGCGAAGACACCGCCCTCTGCCGGGCGCTGGCGCGCAGGCACGACGCGACCTTCGCGCCCGATCTGGTGCCGGAGGCGGATTTCAATAGCCTGCAATTCGCTCTCTTTGAAATCTGCCTCATGTCCAGGTGCCGCACGATCCATTGCGGCAACAGCGGTTTCGCCTATCTTGCGGCGTGGATCGGCGGGGCGGACACCACCTCGGTCGTTGACTGCTTTGGGGGGCGGGCCATTGTCGACGCAACCCTCACGGCGCTCAAAGACGTGCAGGCCGAGGTCTCCGATCTCCAGAAGGCCTACGCGGCATCCTACGCCGTCCACAACTATCCAAGCGCCATGACGGACGAGGAAAGGACCAGGCTGGTGTCTCTCTGTGTCGATCTCGACCCCGAGAACGCGCTGTATCGTATCATGGAGGCGGAGATCCTTTATACCTCCGGGCAGGGGGCGGAGGCCGATCGCCGCCTGGCCGCAATCAGCGATGCCGAAGGTCTGCTCAGCCTGGAATGGCTATTGCTTGAATCGTCGCCCGCGAATGTGGCTCGGCGGAAACACCTGCGGGCCTTTGAGCCCGCCGCCCGAGCCGGATTTCCGATGGCCGCCCTGTGTTTGGCATTGAACGCGAAGGCCCTTGGAAAAGACGGAGAGGCCAAACGTTACGCGGCGCTCTATCTGGAGAACCAGCACAAGGCCGAGACCCGCCTGGGCGCACTCCTGCACCCATGACGCCTTGCCCGTGAACCGACGGCCCTGTCAGACCGTACCACCGGAGCGCGCCCCTCGAACGTGAGGGTCAGACCCGCTGTGATAATGCGAATTATGTAACATTCCGGGCACGACGGCCCGAAGGGCCCACTTAGATCCTGACCGCGCGGGCCTGCGCCTGCAGCACCCGCGCCTTGCGCCGCGCCGCGGCACTCATCGCGCGCAACCGGCCCCGCGCCGCCGCAAGCGCAAGCACCGCATTGGTCACCGCCTCGCGGTCGTCGGCCGGAACAACCAGCCCGTCGACACCGCTGTCGATCATCGAAGGCGGTGCGCCGCGATCATAACAGATGACCGGTCGCCCCCCCGCCATCGCTTCGAGCACGGTGCGCCCGAAGCTTTCGGCAAATTTCGACAGGCTGAGCACGACATCGGCCTGCGCCACCGCCGAGACGGGATCAGCGCTGTAGTTGCGGAAATCCACGTTTGGCGGCAAGGGCTGCATCAGGTGCAGGTCCTGGGTCGGCGGTCCGATCAACAGGAACCGGACACGGCCTTGCGCGGCCCCGACATGGCGGGCGACCGCCAACAAGTCGGCCAGACCCTTTTTGGCGATGTTGCTGCTGATCAGCGCGACGCGCAGCGTCTCGCCGGGATCGAAAGGCAGCTCGAACAGAGCGTCATCGACCGAATTCGGCCGCACCGTCACCCGGTCGGGGCAATCCAGCCAGTCGGCCACCGGTTGCGAGGTGGCCAGGAACCGATCCGCCTGCTGCAGAAGAACCTGGCGTATCTCTTGGGGGGATCCACCCAGGTTGGTGCACAGGGCGACATCCTCGGACACCAACTCTCGGACATAGACGACGCTGGGCACGCCTTCGGCCCGGGCCGCCAGCAGCGGCGCATCCATGACGATGGTGTTCACCAGGACCGTCTCGGGGGCATAGCTGCGGATCAGGTCGCGAATGATCTCGACCGTGCGCGCCACCGGGGGCCGTTGCAGGTGCCGCCAGATCTGCGGCACGACGACAACCGCACCGCTGACCGCGCGCAGGGCCTCCAGGTAGTCGGTGTTGCGCAGCGCCGGCAGCACGACGACAGGCCAGCCGCCGGACCGGGCAATGTGCCGAACGACCGACAGCAGGCTGCGCTCAGCACCGAACAGCATCCGACCCGCCACATGGGAAAAGATCAGCGTGCAGGGGCGATCCCCCCGCCGTTCCGCCAAGGCCCCTGCAAAGGTGGGGCGCGGCGCGGCGCCGGCCGCCCTGCCCCGGGCCTCGAAATGCAGCACGGGGTTTTCATCCTGCGCCAACCCCTGAGCATACCGATACCCGCCGGAGCTGAACTCCGGCCCCGGATCGAGGTCATTCTGCGCGCCCCCGGTCAGGTAATGGCGCACCGGGCTGATATCCGCCTGCAGGACGTCCCCATGCCCCAGCAGATACCAATCGCGGTCGAACACGGGAGAGGCCCGCAGCCGGTCGAAATCCGATGGCGGCGGGGCCGGATCGCCCAGATCCAACGCATCGGGAACGCGAAAGGGACGCGTTTCGGGGTGCTGCGGCAGATACAGGTCTTCGGGCTGGTCGGCGCGGGCGTGCCAATCGTGGGCCGCCTCCATGTAGGTTCGGCGCACACCCTTGAACTGGGTGCGCAGATGCGTCGCACTGACATTGGTCAGCGAGGCAGGATCGGTGCGCCCGAATGCCAGCGGCAGGCCCGGATGCACCTCCCGGATGGATTGCGGCCCGAAGCAATGCAGGATGCGGTAGTAGTATTCGGTATCCGCATTGACCCGCACCCGGTCCCAATACCCCAAAACCTCGCGCAGGCATCCGCGCACCATCAACGAAGACACGTTGCGATAGATCCAGCGGTCTTCCATCCGCCAGCGTGTCATGGCCAGGTCGTCGCTGGCGCGCACCCAATGCGACACCGTCCCGCGCAGCGACGGATCCGCCATCAGCGGCAAGACCTGCGCCTCGATCTTGAACGGGTGGGCCCAGTCGTCGGAATCGTGCACCGTCACGAAATCCCCACGCGCGGCCTGGAACCCTGTATTGCGTGCGGGATAGGCCCCCTGATTGCTGTCATGACGCAGAACCCGGATGCGGGGATCCGCCTTGGCCGCGGCAGCGGCCCGGGCGGGACCATCATCGACCGATCCATCGTCGACGACCAGGATTTCCAGGTTCTGCCAGGATTGCGCGCGCAGCCCGCGCAGCGCGCAGTCCAGTGACCGGGCGGCGTTGAACACCGGCACGATCACCGTAACCAGCGGCTGATCCGCGGGGGCGACCGTCGCCACAGCATTCGAAGCCGTATCCAGGCGGTCGAACCAGGATCCCTCGCCCTCGTTCAAGGTGACCGGCAAAACCAGATGGCGGGCATAAAGCGTGGTGAGGCAGCTCGCGATCTCCCAATCGTCGGCCCCGCGATGGCGGCGGATCTGCAAGTGCGCCAGGTCGAGATCGGGCAGCGGGCCGAACCGGTCCCGCGCCCGCTCCAGGACATCCTCGGCCTGGACCGGGTCGCCACAGGCCAGCGCCAGGTCGATCGACAACAGGAACGGCCCCGGATGCCGCAGGATCCGCGCGCCGTCGGGGGTGGCGTGAAAGACGTCTATCGCCCTGCGCGCGGCCTCGGCCTGCCCCGCTTCCCGGTACCAGCGGGCCAGGGCCCAACCCGCCAGCGCCCGCTCATGGGGTGGCCCCTCGGCCATCAGCCGGACAAGCGCGGGCTCGGCCATCGCCTCGAACCCACGCCAGAGCATGTGGTCCAGCGCCAAGGCCTGCACCGGACCGCCCAGCCGTCCTTCCTGCAGGCCGGAGGTCAGGAAATGGTCGAGCGGATCAACCCCCGATGCGCGTACATCGGGGTTGTTCTGCAGATACCAGACTGGATCGAAACCGCTGATCTGGTCCTGTCGGTGGACCGCTGCGGCCCCGCCATGTGGGTCTTTGTCTCGGCCCAAGTTCAGCTCAACGGCCGTCCATCTGCTTTGCCGATGGCGACGTAATGGGCCAGGGCGGGCCAGCCGGCCTGAGCCACGTCGGGATTGGCCATGTAATAGCTCATCGTCGAGAAATGCGGGCCCGGATCACGGCCTTCGAACGCCCCGGAGCGGACGTAATGTTCCTTGGGGCTGATGCCGCTTTCGCGGACGTCGGCATAGACCTCCAGATACCAGGCCGGATCGAACAATTCGGTGTCGCCCAATGTATCGATCTGATGCTGAAACGCGGGCACGCCTTCGAATGTCCCGTCACGCTGACTGCGTTCGCGTACACCCGCCAGGATCAATTCAACCGCGTGGCGATCCTTGAGATCCGCAATCTCCGCATCGGCCTCGGCCCGGATGCCGGCCCCGATGTTCTCCATCTGGTCGGTCAGGGCGACGAGCTCTCTGATCCGGTCGTCGAGAGACTGGCGCAGTGCCTCGATCTCCGATCTCAGAAGGGCCTGGATCTCACTATGGCTCCGCGTCGTGCCCCGACCTGCGTCGGACGGAGCAGTTTCGGCGGAGGGGGCATCGGCAGCAGGCATCTCGTTTTTCTCTCCGGTCAGGCTCATAAGTGGCGTCAGCACTAACAGCTAATTTTTGCAGGCGCATCCCCAATCACCCGATGCCCGCGCCGCCGCCCGGCGGGGCAGACTTGACCACTTCTGGTCAAACGGATACGGCCAATAGACAAAGAACAGACATTAAGAATTGCTGCCTGCTTTAGGGCATTTCAGGATTTAGATGCAAAAGATTCCCTTCAATGCTCCTTCGATTGTCGGCGACGAACTGGCTTACATTTCCGATGCCATCGCGCGCGGCCAACTGTCGGGCGACGGGCATTACACAAAGCTTTGCAACAAGCTGATCGAGGCGCAGACCGGGTCGCCCAAAGCTCTCTTGACGCATTCCTGCACCGCCGCGCTGGAGATGGCGGCGATCCTGTGTGATCTGGCCCCCGGCGACGAAGTGATCATGCCTTCGTTCACCTTTGTGTCGACCGCCAATGCCGTGGCGCTGCGTGGGGCGATCCCGGTGTTCGTCGATATCGACCCCGACACGCTCAACATCAGCCCCGCCGCGGCCGAAGCCGCAATCACCGACAAGACGCGGGCGATCTTTGCCGTCCATTACGCCGGTGTCCCCGCCGAGATGGATGCCCTGCGCGAGCTGACCGATGCCCATGGTCTGATGCTGATCGAGGATGCGGCCCAGGCCCTGGGATCGACCTATCACGGCCGCCCCTGCGGCAGCCTGGGCGACGCCGCCGCCTTCAGCTTTCACGAGACCAAGAACCTCATCAGCGGCGAGGGTGGGGCGCTGACGATCAATCGCGAAGACCTGGCCGCCCGCGCCGAGATCATCCGCGAAAAGGGCACCAACCGGTCCCGGTTCCTGCGCGGCCAGGTGGACAAATACACCTGGGTCGACATCGGGTCGTCCTTTCTGCCGGGCGAATTGGTGGCGGCCTTCCTTTATGGTCAGCTCGAGAATACCGCCCAGGTGAACAATGTGCGCCTGGCCGCCTTCGACAGCTACAACGCGGCCTTCGCCGACCTGGAGCAATCCGAACGCCTGCGCCGTCCGATCATTCCGCAGCACGCCGCATCCAACGGACATATGTTCTATCTGATGCTGCGCGACATTGCTGATCGCGACAGCTTCATCGCCCATATGCGCGACCACGGCATTGCAACACCGTTCCACTACGTGCCGCTGCATTCCTCGCCGGGGGGGGAAACCTATGGCCGTGTCGCCGGATCCCTGGAGGTCACCGACGACACCTCTGCCCGGTTGGTCCGTCTTCCGGTCTATTATTCCGTCGGGGACAAGATCGATCGCGTCATCGAGATCGCGCGCACCTACCTGACCGCCTGAGCGGATCTTACCCGTCCCTGCAAACGGCGAAGTATCATGACACAGATGGACATGTCCTCAGAAACTCTCAGACAGGCTGACCTCGTGCCGTTGGCCCGGGCGATCAAGAACAGCAAGTTCGACGTCGCAAAAGCCGAATTCGCCCGGATCGACGCCTACGAGAAGCAGATCGAGATCGGCAAAGCCTTTTGCATCGACATGCTCGAGGACATGCTGAAGCTGCGTGTCAATCTGTGCTATGTGCTTTTGTTCGCGGCACTTCTGCGCCGGCACCGCCGCGCCGGCGATTTCAACGTTCTGGATCATTTTCTGACCCGGGCGCGTGAGACGGTCGATCAATACGACAGCTTTCCGCAGTTCTTCCAGATGCAGCTGATGTTCGCGGCCAAACGGCGCGACAAGACGTTCTTTCTTTATGACACGCTGAGCCAGGGCACCTACCAGCACGAACTTGCGAACACGCAGCTGTGCCGGGACCGCATCGGAACGGCTCCGGCTCCGACCCGTTCGCCGGATGCCCCGATCCGCACGGTCGTCTTCTGCGCGTCCTTCCTGCCGGAAAGCTACAACATCAAACATGCTCAGATGTTCGTGGATTTCATGGTCTATCTCGCGACTTATCGCGCCAGAACGCGTTGCGTCCTGCTCTTGACCTACGAGACTGTGTTCAACAACGATCTCTTCCCGGTTTTCTCTCAGGAAAGCGCAAATCAGACCACCATTCGCAAGAAGATCGAGGCTGCCAACGCACAGCACGGACTCGACATGGAACTGATCTGCATAGACTCGACGCTGCCGCATCTCACCCGCCTCAAGACAGCGAGAGATACCATCATCGATCTGAACCCGGATCTGATCTCTTTTGCCGGCGGTTATGGAAAATGCGAGAGCTACTACCTCGCGTATCATTTCCGGGAACGGCCTTCCGTCTTTCTGCCGACATCGGCCAGCAACACCGTTGCCGAACACTACACCGCCGTGTTCACAAAAGAGGCCAACACCCAGATTGCAGGTGCAGAAGGCAAGATCATCGCGGTGCCAAGCACCTCTTTCGAAGGGTTCGATGTCTCGGTCGACGCGCAAGGCGATCGTTTCTTCGACATTCACAAAGACAAGAAGGTGGTCTTCTCTGCTCTGGGCGGAGATCGGATCTTCAAGGCGCTGTCGGCCTGCGGCCCGGAATTCTTCGTCCAACTCGATACATTCCTGAGCGAGCACCCGGATGTAATCTGGGTTTTCGCCGGGGTCAGGTCGCGGAATGAAATCATCGACATCGACCCGGTGATCGAACGCAATGTGACCAACGGCCAAATTGTCGTTCTGAGTCATATCAAGAACTTTGGCCACTACATGCAGCAGTCTCGGGTCTTTGTCAGCCTGCCCAACTCCATCGGTGGCGGCTTTTCAGGCACGACTGCGACCAGCCTGAACACGCCAACGATCTGCTGTTTCGCATCTGATCTTCCTGGGGCATTTCAACCCAAGGAGTTGTGCTTCGCCGACGAAAATTACACCGGTCTGTTCAAGGCGCTGTCCAAGATTGTCACGGACGACGCCTACCATGCCGGGATCCAGACCACCCTGCAGGATATCAAGGAAGAATACAGCCTGGAGACGGTCAGCCGGCGACGTTTCGAAGCCATGGAACAGGTCATATCAGACTTTCATGCCTGACCGGACCCTAGCCGGTTTCGAGTTGGTCAAGGACTTCGGGCGTCGGCTCGGCAGAGATCAGGTCATACTTCGCCTGCAGATCCGCGACGTCCCAATGCCACCATTGCAGCGCCTGTAGCCGGTCGACGATCGCATCAGGAAAGCGCGAACGCAGAATTCGGGCGGGGTTTCCAGCGACGATCGCATAGGGGGGCACGTCGCGGGTCACGACTGCGTTGGCAGCGATGACCGCGCCGTTGCCCACCGATACGCCGCGCATGATGGCCGCGCCTGCTCCGATCCAGACGTCATGGCCGATCGTTATCTTGCCGGCAAAGCGGTCGTAGGGCGCAGGATGTCCTTCTGGACGGATGCCATCGTAGGGGTTGTAGAGAAACGCATGTTGCGTCACCCGCGAAACATCGTGATTGGCCCCCCCGATCGTCACGTTCCAGGCACAAGAGCAGAAGGCACCGACCTCAGCCTGCATCACCACGGTGTTCATCCCGGTATAGCTGAAACGTCCCATCTCGGATCGGAAAACCTGGTTGTTTCGATCGATCCGTACGCGTTCCGCGAGGGTCGAGGCATCCACCCGTGAGAAGTTTCCCACGACCGTGTGGTCCGCCAGCCGTGAGGACCGGACCCGTGCTCCGGTATAGATCCTGCTCGAGGCTGCCACGTCGCTGTCGATGGCGTCAAAATCCATATCGGGACACCATCTCTGGCACCTGCAGGGTGGCGGCGATGTCACGGATCGCCTCCTCCAGAGAATAGCTCGGGGTCCACCCAAACGTCTCCGTCAGGTGCGAGATATCCATCAGACTGTGCTCATCCAACCGGGCCGCACCCTCCGCGATGCTGTAATTACCGGGACGGCCGAAAGCCGCGCAGATACCTGCGGCCATCTCTTCGATGGTGATGGCCGTACCGGAGCCGAGGTTGAAGACGCCGGGTGTCCCCCGTTCCAGAACCGCGCGCATCGCGCCCACCACGTCCTTGACATAGATGTATTCCCGCCGCAGGCCCGTTGCCGACAGCTTCAACGCCTGCCCACGGAAGCCGTTCCGGAGGAAGACGGTCGTGACACTGCGATCATATTCGCCCAGCCCGAAAACCTGGGCCAGACGTAAGGCGGTGACTGGCAATCCCTTACGGCGAGTGAAGAAATCCGCCGACAACTCGGACTGTCCCTTGACCATGGCGTAGGTGGTATCCGGGGCAATCGGGTCCGTCTCATGCCAAGGTGCCGGAAGCGTCCCGTAAAGGCCGCGCGTCGAGGCAAAGATGACATGCCTTACGCCGCAATCATGCGCCGCCGAAAACAACCGGTGATCGAGTGCGGCATTCTCCAGAACAGCGGCTTCGTTGCCACCATGCATCCGCTGCGCGGCCAGGTGAATGACTGCGTCGCAGTCCTTCAGGACATCGGACAGGCTTGCAGTCCCGTAGTCCGTCTCGCGCACCTCGATATCGGCAGGCCCGTCAGGCGAAACACGCCGTTGCAGGGCCACCATATCGTGATCCGCCTTCAGCCCCGCCAGAATGTGATGACCGAGAAATCCGTTCGCCCCGGTCACGGCGACCTTCATGCCGGGTCTACCACGATCTGGAAGCCCGCTTTCTCCATGTAACCGTTCATCCGTGATACCTTCTGACCCTCGTCATAATACCACACAAGGGTCTCGGCCTCCGGATCCGTTTCGACCCTGTGAAAGGTTTCCCCCGGTGGTTGGCAGAGGAATTCGAGAACACCAGCTCTGAGCGGGATGTCCTTTGGAAAGACAGGTGTATCGCCCTGTAGGTGGCGGATCGAGGCATCCAGCAGGTCGACCCCGGTGGTGGCCCGGATCAGGCGCCACATGTGACATCCATCCAGGCGCGGAGTCACCTCGATCAGACGCGGCGTTTCCGCATCGATCTTGATCTGAAAATAAGCGGGGCCATTGCGGATCTCGAGCGCCTTCAAGCTCTCTTCGGCCAGGCGTCTGACATTTGCGACCACCTGGTCCGACAGGGTCGTGGGCAGGATGTGCTTGCGGATGATACCGCCGTCGAACTGCGCCCAGGCGAGGCGGTCGGACGGCAGGAAGAACACGAGTTCGCCGTCTACCATATAGGCGTTCACGGAAATCTCGACCCCATCCACCTTGCGCTCGAGGATGGCCTTGCCGCTGCGCGAGAAGGCGATGGCCGTCTCGAAGGCGGCAGGGATCTCGTCATGGGACGTGATTGTCTGCACGCCACGCTGGCCCTGGCTGTCGACGGGCTTGAGCATGGCAGGCAAGGGTATATCACGGCCGCCCGTTCCGTCTTCCAGCAGGGAAAATTCCAGCGCCCCATAGGTTTGCGCCAGTTCGGTCCGCAACTTCACCTTGTTGTTGCAGATCACCGCAGTGCGACTGCTGACGAAATGCGGCAGGCCCAACTGTTCGGCCACATACATGGCACTCGGCATCGCCACGTCGGACCCCACGGAATAGACATAGTCGATCTCATTGGCCTTGGCATATTCCAGCACGGCGTCCGGGTCGGCGATGTTGACGAGACCGAACACGTCGGCCAGCGAATAGCCCCGCGCCTCGGTGCTGTTTGCAAGGGCGTGAACCTCAAAAGATCCTGACAGATACTCCAGAAGATCAACTTGCGCGTTGCCTATGCCGAGAACGAGAAACTTCTTCATGGTGGCGTTTCCTTTGATCAATCCAGCAACCCACGCAGGTTGTCCTGGATGATCAGCTGAGCGCAGTTGTTGCGGACGAAATCCAGGCCCTTCTGGGCCTGGGCCCGGTAGAGTTCGGGATCCGACCAGTAGCGGCGGACCGTCTCGGCGACCTCTTCGGGCTGGCAGTAGACGGCAGCATCCAGAAAGATGTCCCGGAACGACGGCGGCAGGATGGCCACGCGGCCAAAGGCCATGGCCTCCATCACGTTGCGGCCGAATTCCTCGATGTAATCCTCGTGGACGAAGTGCAGGAAGAAATCGAGGTTCTGCACGAACTCCGGCACGGTAACGGAATCGAATTCCAGCACGTCCCAATTCGCCGGCAGATCCCCCAGCAGCTTGCGGGGCGTGTTGTCGCCGCCCAGCAGGCGGCAGACGATGCCCGCCTCATCGCCGCAATAGGCGGTCTTCAGGGTATCGCCCACGGCCGGCCACTTGGTCCAATGGTCGCGGGCATGGCGGCCGATGACGATCTCGCGGTCGGTGCCGAAGCCTTCGGGCATCGGCGGCAGGGTGTCGGGAAGGGTGCCGTGATGCGGAGGATACCAGACGTTTCCGCGAATATTGTCGAAGCCCCCGGACACCTTGAGGACCTGCTGCACCCTGGGCGAGATCGCGATCCATTCGGGATCGAGGCCGAACAGCTTCTGGCAGGTTTTCTGCACCTCGCCCGCGTCATAGTAGTGCGGCGCGTTGCTCCAGCGTTGCATCGGCGACTGGTTGACGATGATGCTCAGCTTGTCGGCCTTGATCTGCGGCACGGCATCGATCTCGTACTTCAGGATCGGCGGATGATGGATCAGGATCGCCCCGGCGGTGATCTCGTCCTCGGGAACCAGGATGTCGACATTGTCCTGATAGGCCAGTTCCAGATATTCCGGGGCCACATCGGCCAGACGCAGATCAAAGCGCGGCCAGTGGAACAGCCCGACCCGCAGGCCCAGGGCCGTCGCCGCGGCGATGTAGCCCTCGTTGCAGCGGCGGGTGCCACCCAGCAGGGCCATGTCGCTGATCAGGACGATGTCGTAGTGGGTGTTGCGTTCCCAATTCTTGGGGCCCAGCCCCTGGGGGATCGGGAAGGGCGACTTGAAGCTGGTGCGTGCCAGCGACAGGTCCATCGCCTCCTGGTCGGCCTGCTTGTGGTCGCGCCAGTATTTCGCCTGGCGACCGTATTCGCGACGGATGCCAAAGGTCAGGCTGTTGAGGTTGGTGCCCTTTTGCTGCGTCAGCGAGTTCTCGTGCACGAGGAACAGCGACAGCGGCACGTTGGTCATGACGTCCAGAATGGCCCCGTCGCCCCACTTCATGCGGGCGCGCTGAATGAATTCGTCGTCGGCATTGGCCGAGATCAGGTCCCATTCCTTGAGCTGGTCGATATCCACCCGGCGCATCAGCAGGGATGGATAGCTGCGGTGGACGAATTCCAGGTTGTTGCGCTGCGGGCGCAGAATGAAGGTCAGGTCCGGATAGACCCGCGCCATGGCCGAACAGGTGCCCTTGACCTCCGGGTTCTCCAGCAGGGCCTTCATCTGGATCTCGATCATCTCGGGATGCGACCAGTCATCGCTGTCGTGGACGGTGATGAATTCGCCGGTGGCCAGGCCCAGGGCGCGGTTGCGCGTGGGATAGGCGCCCATGTTGACGTCGTTGCGGTGGATCTTCAGCCGGTCGTCCTGCTTGGCCAGTTCCTGCAGTTTTTCCCAGCTGCCGTCCGGGCTGCGATCCTCGACCGCGATGATTTCCAGGTTCTGCCAGGTCTGCGCCAGCAGCGACTTGACGGCGACCTCGATGAAATCCTCGGCCCCGTAGACCGGCATCAGTACCGACACCTTGGGCCCGTCGACGGGCTTGGAGGCGGGGATATCAAAGTCCCAGTTGCCGAACACGGCGCCCTTGTCGGGGTCGGCCAGGCGCATCGGCGCGATACCCGCATCCTCGAACAATTCGTTGAACGCGGCAAAGCGGGTCTGCGCATCCGCGCCCTCGGCGGCCAGCAGGTTGTTGCGCGCACAGACGAAATGCCCGTTCATGCCCTTGCCCAGCACGAAATCGATCATCTCGCGGGCCTTGTCGAAATCCTCGGCCCGGATCAGCGTATCGACGAGCATCAGCTTGCAGCGCACACTGCGGAACAGCTTGATGTCGAACTTGCTGATCATCCGCAGGTATTTGACCGCTTCGTCCCATTCCTCCGACAGCGCGTGCCAGCGTCCCAGCAGAAAAGCGGCCTCGGCTTTCTCGGTCTTCTTGTACTTGCCGGAATGAATGGCCTTCTTGAGCAGGTCGACCGACAGGCCCGAGAAACCGCCCCAAAGCTTCGCCTTGAGATCCGACATCGCGAGGGTCGGGAAATCCCGCGGCTCGCCGCCATAGGTTTCGGTGAAATGCACAACCGGGTTTTCGTCGTCGGTCAGGCCATGACGGTCGGCATAAGTCCGCGCATCGAAGAACGGACTGGGGTCCCGGCGCAGGAATCCGCCGTAACGCATGTAGTGGCGCAGCGGATCCATCTCCAGGATCTGCACGTCGCGATAGGTCTCGGCGTACCAGTCCGAAGCGAAAATCGGGGTTCTTTCAAGAATCTTCATCTTAAGCAGGCTTTCGAAATACGGGACCGTCAGCTCGGAGGAGCGCGGCCCTTCTGACATATGGACGCACAACAATCCGCATATACCGACACATGCGATCAGGGGCGGATGTCACTGCTCTGTTCACTCTATCCGCCACACCAAAAATTGAACGGCAACGCAGGATGCCCCCCCTCGTGCAAGACGGTGCGACCTGGTAGTCTCAATGCCGCGAACCTATCTTGCCTCAGAAGGCCGTGCAACTGCAGCAATGTCGCGCGCGGACAGATCGGCTCAGCCCCCCATGTAGCCAGAGACGAGATGCCGCCCGGCTTCCAACCAGAAGTCGGCGGACACCTCGCCTCGGGCCAGCGCGACGCCGGACCCGGCCGCCCGTGTCAGCGCGAAATCAGGCTGCAGCGGCGCGCGGCGCGCCTCCAGCACGAGATTGCCTGCATCGAAATGATCGTTCAGCCGGGCCAGTTCCTCGCGCGAAAAGACGCTTGTGCGGATCTTGGGACCATATTTTGCCTGGACCACTTCGGTCATCTTGGTGACCAGCCAGGACGGGGCCGGGCGCGGCTCGCTCAGCAGGTTCGCCCCCCAGGAGGCGAGCGGCAGGGGCGAGATGTTCGACGCGGGCACCTCGTGCAGGTTTATGTCCGCCAGACCGGCGGCCGACAACATCGCCTGCGGCAACCCGCCGGGCGCATGGCAGGCCGTATCGAAATCGAACAGGGTAATATCTTCGGGATCGAACACTGTCTCCAGCCTGTCGAGCAGCCCCAGGTAATCGATCCACAATCCCTGGCACAGCCCGGTCTCCATCGCCGCCCCGACCAGGGCCTGCGGGCGCGGCGGTGACTGGTGCTTGGACAGCTCCAGATAAAGCGACTGCAGAAACCGCCATTGCGTCCGCAAGGTGCAGAAGACCCGGACCCGATCGAACCCCGACAGCGCATCGCGAAGTGCGCCCAGGTGATCCAGCGCCTCATTGCGGGAAAACTCCTCGCTGCTGAGAAACAGCGTCGTATCGGGGCCGCGCCCGGCATGGGCCGCCGCCAGGCTGCGCAATGTCTCCAGCGGATCGGACGGCAACCGATAAATCTCGGGCATGCCGGTCCAGCCCTCGACCAGGCCATGGTGGCCGGTATGGGTCGACAGGCGCGGATAGATCAGCCCGTGCTCTTCGAGCCGGGCGGAATTGCTCCAGAACAGATCCTGAAGCGAGGTCGTCGCCGTCTTGTGGGTGCCGATATGAAGGATGGCCTGCGCCACGGGATGCTCATTTCTTGTGCGAAAGTGACGGGTTCCTAGTGGCATGCCCGACAAAATGCCAGAGCCAAGCCGCGATCTCAGGCCCCATCTTCGAGAATCTCGTTGTAGTAACGGTTCAGGGCCAGCATGCCGAGCGCCCCCAAAACCAGCGATACCGTATAGACATAGATCTCGGAGACGAAGAGCGCGTCATAGGTGTCGAACATGCCGTTGCGGGTCTGCATGATCGCCTGGGCGATCGGATTGAGAAGCAAGGCCGAGCGCAGCTTCTCGGGCAGCGGGTCGATCAGAAAGAAGATCCCCGAGACGATGAACAGCGGCCGGTTGAGCACGGCCCAGATCGTCTGCCAGATCGGATAGACGCTGACCGGATAGCAATTGGCCAGCCCGACGCCCAATCCGAACACCGCCGCCATCAGCAGGCCGCGCAGGACCAGCAGATAGTCGATATAAAGCTGCAGATCGAAGATCAGCATGATCATCGAGAAGATGATGATCGTCACCAGGACCTGGGTGATCACGGTCAGCAGCAGCCGGGCGATGATGGCATCCACATAGGTCACGCCGGGATAGGCCAGCAACGGCTTGGAATAGCGGATCGAGGCCGAAACGTTGCCCACAACCGCCCCATAGAGCGCGAAAGGCAGGAAACCGGTGGCGAAGAAGATCGGAAAATTGCTGCCGATCGGAGGGGTCCGGGTGATCGCCGAGAACACCAGCGTCAGCAGGGCGACCCCCCCGATGGGTTCCGCGAAGCTCCACAGATATCCCCCCGGCGAGCGACCGTAGGTCGTGCTCATCTCGCGCAGCATCAGGGCCCCGATCGTACGGATGAAGCGGAAGCGTACCTTGCTCGGAAGCGATTCTGACATGGAACTCTCTTTCGTCCGATCCTTGAGCGGGCTTGCCGGATTTCGCGTGACCGGACAACGGCCCAGGACGAAAGCAGTTGCAAATACGATGTGAAAATCAGAAATCTCTGCTCAAAGCGCAAGCAATTTTGCAAAGGCAAACCCCATTTCACAGCCCGCCTCCCCCCCAGCCAAGCCTGCCACCCCAAAGCCTGCGGGCCGCGCAAAGGCCAAGGCGCGTCATTACGGCATCCTGCTGAGTTTTCTGCTATTCGTGCTGCTGCCGCTCGCGGGGGCTGTCTACTATCTCTACCAGGTGGCAGAGGATCAATATGCCACCGTCTTCGGATTCGCCGTCCGCTCCGAAGAGACATCGCAGGCCAATTCGTTGCTCGACGGGCTGACCGCGCTTGGCGGCGGGACCAGTTCGTCGGATACCGACATTCTCTATGAGTTCATCCGCAGCCGGGCGATGGTCGAGGCCGTCGAGGCCGAACTGGCGGTCTCGGAGATGTTCGCCAAACCCGATTTCGACCCGGTCTTCGCCTATGGCGGCCAGGTCGAGATCGAACATCTGATCGACTACTGGCAGCGCATGGTCCACGTCAGCTATGCCAATGGCTCCGGCCTGATCGAGGTTCGGGTGACCGCCTTCACCGCAGAAGACAGCCTTGCCATCGCCGAAGCGATCGAGCGCAAGGCGACCGAGATGATCAACAACCTGTCGGCCGTCGCGCGCGAGGATTCGACACGCTATGCGCGCGAGGATCTCGAACAGGGGCTGCAACGGCTCAAGGTCGCCCGCGAGGCTCTGACCCGGTTCCGTTCCGAGGCGCGGATCGTCGATCCGAGCGCGGACATCAGCGGTCAGATCGGCCTTCTCAACTCGCTCGAGGCGCAGCAGGCCGAGGCGATCATCGAATTGAACCTGCTGTTGCAGAACGGGCGCGGCGACGATCCTCGGGTCGAACAGGCGCAGCTGCGCATCGACATCATCGAAACCCTGATCGAGGCCGAACGGCAGAAATTCGGCTTCGGCAGCGGCGGCGGCCCCGAAACCGAGACCGGTGAGGGGCGCAACTTCTCGACCCTGGTGGGCGAGTTCGAGCGCCTGATGGTCGATCTGGAATATGCCCAGACCTCCTATCTGGCCGCGCAGACCACGTTGGACGGGGCCCTGGCGCGGGCTCAACGACAAAGCCGTTATCTCGCCACGTACAGCGATCCGTCCCTGGCCCAGGCGGCGCTTTATCCCAAGCGGTCCAGCCTGTCGGCGTTGGTCGGTCTGGTGCTTCTGCTGAGCTGGCTGATCGGTCTGCTGGTCTATTACAGCCTGCGCGACCGCAAGTGAGCCCGCGATGATCGAGCTGCGGAACCTGCACAAGGCCTTCCATCTCAACGGTGTCACCAAGGTCGTCGCGCGCGACATCTCATTCACCTTCCCCAAGGGGGAATGCGTGGCGTTGATGGGCGGCAACGGGGCGGGCAAGTCGACCATGCTCAAGATGCTGGCGGGCACCGTGCGCCCCGACAGCGGCGAAATCGTCCGCCACGGCAGCGTGTCCTGGCCCGTCGGGTTCGCCGGCAGCTTTCACGGCGATCTGACCGGGGCGCAGAACGTCAAGTTCGTGGCCCGGATCTATGGCGTCGATTCCGACGAGATGGTCAAGTTTGCCAAGGATTTTTCGCGGTTGGGCGGTCACATGAACCTGCCGGTGCGGACCTATTCCTCGGGGATGAAATCGCGGCTGGCTTTCGCGATGTCGATGGCGATCAAATTCGACACCTATCTCATCGACGAGATCACCGCCGTGGGCGACGCCGCCTTCCAGGCCAAAAGCGAGGCGATGCTGCGCGCCCGCCTGACCGAAAGCAGTGCGGTTTTCGTGTCGCACTCGCTGCAGCAGATGGAGCGGCTGTGCAATTCGGGCATCGTTTTGCAGAACGGGCGGGTCTTCTACTATGCGCGGGTCCAGAAGGCGATCGAGCACTACGAACACATCATGCGCGGTGTGATGCCGCCCTGGATGGCCTGATCCGGATCAGCCCCGCTTGGGATTGAAGGGGATCTCGTAGTTGGGCGTCCGGCGGGAATAGGTGGTCTCGGCGAACAGGCTGACCAGCAGGTTCGAATGTTCGGGGGTCACCAAGCCCGGTTCCACCTCGAACCGGGCCATGCGACCGACCAGTTCCACCGGCTTCAGGATCTGTTCGATCACGTGATATTTGATCCGTTCGGCATAATCGTCGAACAGCACCGTGATCGGGGCCTGGGCGCGCAGGCAGACGGCCGCGAAACAGGCCGGACGGAAACGCCCGTCGATCAGAACCAGATCGGGGTGACGAAAGAAGGCCTCGTCCCAGATCGCCATCGGATAGCGGTGAAACAAATGCCATTGCCGGGTGTCCACCGGCCGGCCCCACTTGCCCGTCGGGCCGATGTAGACCGGATAGAGCGTCACCGGAGACAAGGTCGCCTCGGCGTCGAGCGCGCGCTGGATATCCAGGGCCCAGCTTCGGTCGTTCTCGACGGTAAAGATACGCTTATCCGGCAGTCGCGCCGCCAGCAGGGTCGATCCCCCGGAGCCGTATTCCAGGATGACCTCTGCCGCGGTGTAATGACGTTCGACGAAGGCGGCCTCTTCGGGTGGAAAGGTCAGGTCGACCATGGGAATCCCCGCTGTTGCATAGTCGGCTGACGGTCGGGAGACGCCCCCCGGGCGATTGGAACCACAAGAACGTTGGAAACGACAGGCGGAAATCGAAAAATCCGGTCGTTTCAGCGAGGAACCCCGCACGGGTGCCCTACCGAACCGAACCTTGCCCATGTTAGTGTCGCTCTATTGAGAACACGCGCTTGGCGCGCTCGACGAAAATTTTATCGGTTCCGCATATGCCCACAGCTCCGGGTATGGGGCGGGCACGGCCAGGGCGAAGGAAAAAGACGGCATGTCGCCAGACCAAACAGAAGATCAATCGCATCTGCCGAAGCCACAAGATCCCGATCTCTCGACCCCTTTGTCCAACAAGGCCCTGTTCTGGCCCGCGCGCTACCTGGCCCCGGACCCGGTGCTGCACCACGTGCCGTTGCTGTTCTGGCTGTTCGACGTGATGCGTCCCAGCAGTTTCCTGACCCTGGGCAACCCCAGCGGTGTCGTGCATTTCGCGGCCTGTCAGGCGGCCGATCGGCTGGATTGTGACACCCAGTGCGAAGCGTTCTGCCCCTGGCCCGACAACACGGTGCCCGAGACGTTGACGCAATACGCAGAGACCCACTTCGAGGATCTGTCGCGTCTGCAGGCGCATTCGCTCAAGCGGGCCCCCCGGCGGATTGCCAACCGGTCGGTCGACATCCTGTTCATCGATATCGCCGTCACCCCCGATCTGGGCGAGGCGCTGCGCAAGAAATGGCTGCCCAAGCTGTCGGACCGCGGGGTCGTGATTCTGCACGGCCTGGAGACGCAGCTGGCAGAAGACGCCGGCGAAGACCTGCTCGATCACGTTCGTGACCTGGGCCCCGGTTTTGAACTAATGGCGGGATCCGGGCTGCATCTGGTGGGCGTGGGCAACCAGATTCCCGACCGGCTTCGGCTGCTGCTGGATCAACCCACCGGGGGCCAGGGCCGCCGCGATGCGCAGCGGGTGCTCAAACGCCTGGGCCGGTTGCATCACCTGGAGGCGGAGCGCGCCGAGGGCGCGCGCCTCCGCACCGCCCTGAAGGAAGCCGAAACCCAGCTGCGCGATCGCACCCAGGCACATGATACCCTGGCCGAAAAGCACAAGGACCTGATTGCGCGATACGATGTGCGCAACACCATGCTGGCCACCACCCAGAGCAAACTGTTCGACGTGGAACGCGCCACCCGCGCCGAGGCCGCGCAGATCCCCGATCTCGAACGCGATCTCGACGAGGCCCGAAAGGCCTGGACTGCCGCAAACCAGGAGCTGGAGGCGCTGCGGGACGCGCGCGCGACCCTCGGCAAGGACCACACCGCCCTGAAGACAGCGCATGAGGAGCTCAAGGGCACGCTCGACGCGTTGCAGCAGACAAAGGCGGATCTCGCCAAGAAGGTGGCCGCCCTCGAGAAGGCCGAGCAGGACCGGCGCAAGGCGTTGACGGAGCAGGAAACGGACCTTGCCGCCCTGCGGTCCGCACAGACCGAGACGAGCAGCCACCTGTTGGAGGCCCAGGGCCTTCTGGCCACCCGTGAGACGGAAATCGCAACCCTGCGAAGCGAGGCCGAAGCCGACCGGACAACGCTGCAGGACCGTCTGAAGGAACAGGCCGAGGCGCTTGCCCGCACCAAGGAAAAGGCCGAACAACACCTGGCCGGGCTGGAGAACCGCAAGAGCGAAGTCGTCACTCTGAAGGATCAGATCGGCAAACTGACCGAAATGAACGAGGCCGCAACCCAACGTATCGCCGCGCTGGAGGCCGATCTGGCCAAACGGCAGGAGGCCGGCGACACCCAGGCCCAGGACCGCGCCGCCGAGCTGGAGGCCCGCAACACCGATCTGGCCCGCCTGACCGAACAGCTCAAGGCCGAGACCACCGCCCGCGAAGCCGCCGAGGCCCAGGCCCAGGACCGCGCCACCGAGCTGGAGGCCCGCAACACCGATCTGGCCCACCTGACCGAACGGTTCGAGATCGAGACCACCGCCCGCGAAGCCGCCGAGGCCCAGGCCCAGGACCGCGCCACCGAGTTGGAAGCCCGCAACACCGATCTGGCCCGCCTGACCGAACGGTTCGAGATCGAGACCACCGCCCGCGAAGCCGCCGAGGCCCAGGTCCAGGACCGCGCCGCCGAGTTGGAAGCCCGCAACACCGATCTGGCCCGCCTGACCGAACGGTTCGAGACCGAGACCACCGCCAGAGAGACCGCCGAGGCCCAGGTCCAGGACCGCGCCGCCGAGTTGGAAGCCCGCAACACCGATCTGGCCCGCCTGACCGAACGGTTCGAGACCGAGACCACCGCCAGAGAGACCGCCGAGGCCCAGGTCCAGGACCGCGCCGCCGAGTTGGAAGCCCGCAACACCGATCTGGCCCGCCTGACCCGACGGCTGGAGACCGAGACCACCGCCAGAGAGACCGCCGAGACTGGTCTGGCCGCGCGGTTCGAGGAAATCGCGCGTCTCATTCAACGGCTGGAGCAGACCGCCAAGACAGAAGCCGCGACCCTCCGGGAAGTGGAAGCCCGCGACGGCGACATCGCACGTCTGTCCAAACGGCTGGCAGAGGCGCAGGAAGAGCAGACCAGACGCGAAGACGCCCATGCCAAGAGCTTCGCCGCCGCGGATGTCCGCCGGATAGAGCTGTCACAGGCGCTCGAAGAGGCCGACCGCAAGCGGAAGACCCTGGAAAAACGACTGGAATCGCAGGATCGCCAGGCGGCGGACGACAAGGCCTCCCATGCGGCCAAGATCGCCGCGCTGCGCGATGCGACGGCCCGGCAGCTGCACGAATTGGACACTCGCTTCACCGCGACCCAGGATACGCGTTTCATGGAAATCGCTCAGATGACCCGCTGGCTGGAAGCGACCCGCCAAGAGTTGGAGCGCAGCCGCAGCGATCACGAGACCGCCCGGCAATCGGCAGACCGTCTTTCGAAGTTGGTCACGGAATTCCGGGAGATGCAGACCACCCTGTCGGGCGGCATTCGCCAGCGTCAGGGGCAACTCGACGCACAATCCGCACAACTCGACGCACAATCGGCACACCTTGATGCGCTGTCCTCACAACTGGCGGAACGCGAGGACACCATCGCCGGGCTGACGCGGGACAACGGCACATTGGCCAATCAGATCGACGCGATGCTCAACAGCAATTCCTGGCGCATCACCGAACCGGTCCGCAAACTGGTGTCGAGCGCGCGCCGTCGCGGCGGGTCCTGAGACCCCGCCGCAACGGCCCCGCCGGGATCAGTTGTTGCCGAACAGATCGCGGGTAAAGATCTTTTCGACCACGTCGGCGATCTCGTCGGTCTGGCGGTTGGCGACGATGATGTCGCAATCGCGCTTGAACTTGGCCAGGTCGCGCTCATTGCGGGACCCGAAAAAGCTCTCGTCGGCCAGGGCCGGCTCATAGACCACGACCTCGATGCCCTTGGCCTTGATCCGCTTCATCACGCCCTGCACCGAACTGTCGCGGAAGTTGTCGCTGTCGGCCTTCATCACCAGGCGGTAGATGCCCACGGTCTTGGGTTTTTGCGCGATGATCCGGTCGGCCAGGAAATCCTTGCGGGTCTGGTTGGCGTCGACGATGGCGCGGATCATGTTCTGCGGCACTTCGCGGTAATTCGCCAACAGCTGCTTGCTGTCCTTGGGCAGGCAGTAGCCACCATAGCCGAAGGACGGGTTGTTGTAATGGGTCCCGACCCGCGGATCGAGGCCCACGCCCTCGATGATCTGGCGGCTGTCGAGCCCGTGCATCAGCGCATAGCTGTCGAGTTCGTTGAAATAGGCCACCCGCATGGCGAGGTAGGTATTCGCGAACAGCTTGATCGCCTCGGCCTCGTCGCTGTCGGTCAAAAGAACCGGCACGTCTTCCTTGATGGCTGCCGTCTTCAGCAGGTCGGCAAAGACCCGTGCCCGTTCGGACCGTTCGCCCACGACGATCCGGCTGGGATGCAGGTTGTCATGGAGCGCCTGACCCTCGCGCAGGAACTCGGGCGAGAACATGATCTGCGTGTTGCCCGTCCGCTCGATCAGGGCCCGGGTATAGCCCACGGGGATGGTCGACTTGATGACCATGACCGCGTCCGGGTTGATCCGCGTGACCTGCTCGATCACGGCCTCGATCGAGGTCGTGTTGAAGGCGTTGGTTTCGGGATCATAATTGGTCGGCGTGGCGATGACCACGAATTCGGCGTCGGCATAGGCCTCGACCGGATCCATCGTGGCCGTCAGCGACAGCTCGTCGCCCGCCAGGAACCGTTCGCAGGCGTCGTCCACGATCGGAGAGATGCCGTTGGACACCATCTTGATCTTTTCGGGGACGACATCGACTGCGGTGACGTCGTGCTGGCGGGCAAGCAGAATGGCGTTGGAAAGGCCGACATATCCCAGTCCGGCAACAGCAATCTTCATTTTATGGCTCTCTTCCTGGGCGGCCTTGGATCAAAATATTCCCCGCCTGTACTGTCAAACGAGGGTGGAATGAACCCCGCCGACCCGGTCCGGCGATATGACGCCGCCCAGCCGCCGGGGTCTGGATCATTCGCCTTCGAGCGCGCTCAGATAGCGGCCGTAATCGTTCTTGCGGAACGTCTCGGCCCGCGTCCGCAGTCCGGCCTTGTCGATCCACCCCTTGTTGTAGGCGATCTCGTCGGGGGACCCGGTCTGCAGGCCCTGGCGTTTTTCCAGGGTGCGCACGAAGTTGCCCGCATCCAGCAGGCTGCCGTGGGTGCCGGTGTCGAGCCAGGCATAGCCCCGCCCCATGCGTTCCACCGACAAGAGCCCCTCGCCCAGATACATCTCCAGCAGGGTCGTGATTTCCAGCTCGCCGCGGGGGCTTGGCTGGACCTCGCGGGCGCGGCGGGGCGCGTCGCCGTCCAGAAAATACAATCCCGTCACCGCGAAATTCGATGGCGGCACCTCGGGCTTTTCGATGATCTCGCTGGCGCGGCCCTCGGCGTCGAAGGCCACCACGCCATACCGTTCGGGATCGGCCACGCGGTAGCCGAAGACGGTGCCGCCCGACTGCTTGGCATCGGCGCGGGCCAGCATTTCGGGCAGGCCGTGACCAAAGAAGATGTTGTCGCCCAGCACCAGCGCCGAAGGCGCGCCGTCCAGGAAATCCTCGGCCAGGATATAGGCCTGGGCCAGACCGTCGGGGCTGGGCTGTTCGATATAGGTGAAAGCCATGCCCCACTGCGATCCGTCGCCCAGGGTGCGCTTGAACTGATCGGCGTCCTGGGGCGTGGTGATGATCGCCACCTCGCGGATGCCGCCCAGCATCAGCACGCTGATCGGGTAGTAGATCATCGGCTTGTCGTAGACCGGCAGCAGCTGTTTCGACACGCCGATGGTGATCGGATAGAGCCGCGTGCCGGAGCCGCCGGCCAGGATGATGCCCTTGCGATTGGTCATGGGAAATATCTCCGAAGGAAAGTCAGGGGCCCAGCTGGGCCAACACGGCGTCGAGGCCAGCGCGCCAGTCGGGCGCCTCGATGCCAAAATCGCGCCGAAGCGTGGCGCCGTCCATCCGCGAGTTCAGCGGCCGCGCGGCGGGGGTGGGATAGTCGGAACTGGGAATGCCGGTAACGGTCACGGCCCGGCCCGCGCGCCGGAACGTTTCGCGCGCGAAACCGGCCCAGCTGACGGCGGGGGCGCCGCCGTAATGATAGGTACCGCCCCCCTGCCCCGCCTGCATCCGCGCGGCCATGGTCAGCAGGGTCGCGGCGATATCGGCGGCGGGCGTGGGCCCCCCCACCTGATCGTCGACCACGTTCAGGGCGTCGCGGGTTTCCGACAGGCGCAGCATGGTCTTCACGAAGTTGGCTCCGTGGGCCGAGAACACCCAGGAAGTGCGCAGGATCGCGGCGCGCCCTCCGGCGGCGCGCACGCCCTCCTCGCCCGCCAGCTTGGTGCGGCCATAGGCCCCCAGGGGGGCGGGCCGGTCATCCACCTGCCAGGGGGCCGTGCCCGAGCCGTCGAAGACGTAGTCGGTGGACACATGCAGGAAGGGCACGTCCAGGTCGGCACAGGCGCGGGCCATGGCGGCGGGGGCCGCGCCGTTGACCGCCAGGGCCGTGGCCTCATCCTCCTCGGCGCGGTCGACGGCCGTGTAGGCAGCGGCGTTGATAACGGCGGTGGGCCTGTGCGCGGCCACGGCGGCGGCGCAGGCGGCGGGGTCGGTCAGGTCGGCCTCGGCCCGCGACAGAAAGGTCGCCTCGGGGGCCTGACGGCGCAACTCGGTGGCGACCTGGCCGTTATGTCCGAAGACGAGCAGGCTCATGCCTTCGTGCCGAGCCGTTCGCCCACCCCGTCGCGCGCCTGTAGCGCCTGCCACCAGTCGCTGTTGTCCAGATACCAGTCCACGGTCCGCTCCAGCCCCTCTTCGACGGTGACCGAGGGTTTCCACCCCAGTTCCGCCTGAATGCGGGTGGCGTCGATGGCATAGCGCGCATCGTGGCCGGGCCGATCGGTCACATAGGTGATCTGATCGGCATAGCTACCCTCGTTCTTGGGCCGTTTCTGGTCGAGAATGGCGCAAAGCGCCTGCACCAGTTCCAGGTTGGTCCGCTCGTTGTCGCCGCCGATGTTGTAGCTGCGGCCCAGCTCGCCCTGCGTCAGCGCGATCAACAGCGCGACGGCGTGATCCTCGACGTAAAGCCAGTCGCGCACGTTGGACCCGTCGCCGTAGATCGGCAGATCCTTGCCGGCCAGCGCGTTCAGGATGATCACCGGCACCAGCTTTTCGGGGAAGTGGAACGGCCCGTAGTTGTTGGAGCAATTGGTCAGCACCACCGGCAACCCGTAGGTTTCGGACCAAGCGCGGACCAGGTGGTCCGACGACGCCTTGGATGCAGAATAGGGCGAGCGCGGATCGTAGGGCGTGTCCTCGGTGAATTTCACCGACTTGTCGGCGGGCAGGCTCCCGAAGACCTCATCGGTGGAGATATGGTGGAAGCGGAAGCTGTCGGGCTTGCCCTGCGCGGTCCAGTAGGCGCGCGCGGCTTCCAGCATGTTGTAGGTGCCGGTGATGTTGGTCTCGATGAAATCGCCCGGCCCGTCGATGGACCGGTCGACATGGCTCTCGGCGGCCAGGTGCATGACGGCATCGGGCTTGTGCGCGGCAAACACCGCGTCCAGCGCGGCGCGGTCGCGGATGTCGGCCTGCACAAAGGCATAGTCCGGGCTGTCTGCTACGCTGGCCACGTTGTCGAGGCAGGCCGCATAGGTCAGCGCGTCCAGGTTCACGACCTGGTGGCCTTGGGCAATGGCGTGGCGGACGACCGCCGAGCCGATGAAGCCGGCCCCGCCGGTGATGAGGATCTTCATGTCTTTTGTCCTTCCCAGGTGAAGGGGCTGTCGAACTCGGCAAGGGCGGGGGCCGCAGCGTCCTTGGAGGACAGCAGCGGATCACCCACGATCCCCCAGTCGACACCGCAGCTGTCCCAGCGAACGGCCCCGTCGCAATCGGGCGCATAGACGTCCGAGCATTTGTAGATGATTTCGGTGTCCGGCTCACGGGTGACGAAGCCGTGCAGGAACCCGGCCGGGATGAACAACTGTCGACCGTTCTCGAACGACAGCTCGTAGCCGGTCCATTGCCCATAGGTCGGTGAGCCGCGGCGGATGTCGACGGCCACGTCGAACAGGCACCCGCGTCCACAGCGCACCAGCTTGGCCTGGGCATGGGGCGGTGCCTGGAAATGCAGACCACGCACCGTGCCCACGCGCCCCGACAGGGAATGGTTGTCTTGGACGAAGTCGATGTCGATGCCCTGGGCGGCCAGCTTTGGCCGGCTCCAGCTTTCCGAAAAGAAGCCCCGATCATCACCGAAACGGGGCGGCTCGATCAGTTTCACGCCCGGCAGGGCGGTGTCGGTAATCTTCATGTCGTCGTCAAAACCCCGGATTCTCGAATGGCAAGAGGCCTATCTCGGTCGCTCCGGAATGTCAGGTCCCAATCGGCACCCGCAACGATCAGCGCCAGCGGCCGATGGCATGTATATGGACCAGGACGTCCGCCGTCCCAGCCGCAGTGCCCAGCCGGTAGGATTGCAGATTGTCGATCCCCGTGGTCGTGACCCCGTCGGCGGTGGCCAGAACCACGCGCGCGGCCCCCAGCCCTTCATTGCAAACCACCGAAAGGGTCAGGACAGGGGCGCTCAGGAAGGCCACCGGAAACACCACCTGATTGAACGGCGAACGAAAGGCGTTGTCGACCGACCCGTTGCCGAAGTCCCGGGACGACCCCATGTTCCGCGTCGCCAGGAACTCCAGCCGCCCATCGGGATAACGCAGCGACCGGCCATCGGCGGTGACGGTCTCGATCGGGGCTGCGGTGCCGGACGGGAACGCGGTCTCGCCGCTGGCCGCATCGATCGTGATCGCCGTCTGCCAGCTGGCCCCGTCGGCGCTGACCTTGATGGCGAAATCGTCGTCGCCCGCACAGCCCATCTCGGCGCGGCCCGACCAATTGGTCTGGAACAGCAGGGAATTGGTGTCCGCGGCGGCGGCCTTGTTGATCTTGACCTGATGGCCCGCGCCATCGTGGGTCAGCAGCGTCGCATCAGAGGCCACGGCCAGGCGGTTGGTGGTGTCGGCGGTGGTGTTGATGCCCAGAGTATCGGGCTGGGCCGTGGTCTCGGCGGTCCAACCGCTGCCGTCAAAGACCAGCTGCGCGGCTTCGGCCTGGACATGGATGCGCCAGCCCGGGGTCGGCTGGTAGTAGATCCAGCCATTGCCCGCGAAGCTGGCGATCTGGTTGTCACGGCCGGTCCAAACGTCACTGGCGCCGGGGGCGACCAGATGGGTGTCGCCCTCGGCGGGGGCTACGGGCGGGGTGGTGCGGTCGCGGTCGGCGGCCACCGGCTGCACCAGCGCATCCAGCGCCTGTACCGCCTCGTTGTGGGTGACATGCTTCTGGGCCTGGGCGGCCTGAATCAGCGGCAGGGACAGACGGGGTGTGTTTTGCGACATGGGAGGGCCTCCAGGGTTCGAGGCTGGACCCTCCGCAGGAGCAGTTAAGGCGCCGTTAACCGCCATGGGGCAGCGGGCGGTGGGGGCTTTCGACGCAGTCGAGACGACGCGCAAAGGGCCGCGCCCGGACCGCCGGGGCGGTGCCGCCCGGTGGGTCGGCCGCGACCCTCGGAGGCCGGGCATCCAGATGCTCGGATTCAGGCGCGCCCGCCCCGGGGGGGCGGTTCGGTCGCGGCCCGGTCTGCGACCGGGCAAAGTCCTGTCGGGCCGATCCGGCCCGCGACCGGGCGACGCGCCCCTCAGGCCCGCCCCAGCCCGCGTTTCTTCAGCCAGCCCAGGAACGCGCCATCCGCGGACCGCAGCCGCCTGCGGCCCGTCGTGGCCCAGACCTCGCGCCATTCCGCCTCCAGGGCGTAGACGTCCCAGCCGGGGGCCAGGGCGCGCGCTGCCTCCAGCGCCTCGGCGGACAGGACCGGGGCCGCCGCCGGGGCCTCGACCAGGTGATCGCGGGGCGTGACGCGCAGCACGTCGCCCGCCTCCACCTCCAGGTGGTAATCCGGCAGCCCGTCGGCCTGGGCCATGTCGCGCAGCATCTTGCGGAAGACGCGACGGGGGGAGGCCGAGCCGGATTTCTTGTGCAGCACCTCGACCGAGATCCGCCAGGCCGGTTGCCGGCCGCAATGCTTGCGCGCCAACTCGTAGATCCGCCGCTCCAGCGGTTTGCGCAATCGGAAGTAATCGCGGCTGAGCGTCAGGACCGATTTCGACAGCACCGCGCGATAGAGCCACTCCGACAGGGTCACCGCGACCGAAACCATCCGCCCGCCCCCCCTTTGACCTGCGGGCGTTTTGCGCACGATCTCCCAGCTCTCGATCAGGCCGAAGCCGGTGGTGGTCTCGATCTCGCCGGTGACGATGTTGGTGGTGATCCGCGTGCCGGCCAGCCGCTCGAACGCCTCGCGCAGGCGGCGGTAGCCGTCGCCCGAACTCTCGCGCCCGCAGGCCGCCAGCAGGTCGGCGGCCCGCAGGTGCAGACGCCGCCCGGTGGCGCGGCCTGCATTCACCGCCGCCATCAGCTGGCTCACGCAATAGATCAGGATGTCCTTGTCATGGATCGTGGCCAGCCCCCTGACCGAGGGCGTCACCGTGATCTCTGCCCCGTTGTGGGCATAGGACAGGATGCGCAGGTCAGGGCGCGTCGACAGGCTGAAGACGGGATGCTCCATCGTCGCCATGTCGCCCTTGGGGATTGCATCGAGCACGTCGCAGAGAAAGAATCCCTGCGGGCCCGTCGCCGCCAGTTCGGTCATTGCCTGTCTCGCTCACTGCTCGCCCACGCGCCGGATTATGCGGATCGGGTTGGTCCCGATTCCCCCGGCTTCGTGGTTTCAATGACACCGACGCTAAAGATATCCACAGGCTGCGTCCACGATTTCCTGACCGCCGGGTGTGGTTTCGGAATCGGGCTTGCGTGGTTTCAGAGTCGCGCGATCGTGGTATCAGAGTCAGGCAGGATTTCGCGCCTCGGCCCCAACCCCCTGTGCAACAAGGCGCAAATCGCACTTTGGCGCAGGCCGAAAGACCGCGTAACACATATCTAACACGAAATAACACGGGTAGGCCGCAGGCCGATCCCGGGGCGGGAAACGAAAAAGCTGGCATGTGCCGCCTTTTCGGATACCTTGGCGAAAACACGATACATCAGAGATCGAGCAGAGAATGAGCAAGGCAGCCTCCGCTGGCGCGACATCGCCGGCCTATTTCGGAATCGACCCCGATGCGGCCCTGGCCGATCTGGGCACCCCCACCGACACCAGCGGCTTTGCCGCCATCGCGCGGGCCTGTGCGGCAGGCCGCGCCGATCTGGCCAGCCGGGGTCTGGGCGAAGAGGGCCGCAAGGTCCTGCGCCCGTTTTCCACCTGGGAAATCACCCGCTACCTGATCCCCGTGGCCCAGGCCCATTTCCGCCGGGTGCTGCGCAACCATCCCGATCTGCCCCAGGGCACCTCCGAGACGGAGGGCGGCGCCAAGTGGTTCACCCTGGACGAGGTGCTGCGCCTGCGCGCACATTTCGCCGCCGAGGGATCGAAGACCAAAACCTACCTGCCCTATCGCCCCCAGGGCCTGCCGGCCAAGGTCGTGGCCGTGGCCAACTTCAAGGGCGGCGTGGGCAAGACCTCGACCGCGGCGCATCTGGCCATGTCCGCGGCGCTGGATGGATACCGGGTGCTGGTGATCGACCTGGACAGCCAGGGGTCGATGACCTCGATCTTCGGCGGCCGGGTGGCCGACGAATGGCAGACGATCTTTCCGCTGATGGCGCGCCACTACGGCCAGCATCTGCGCGCCGCCAACCAGGGTCGCATCGACCGGGGCGAGGCGCCCCTGCCCCTGGATGAGACGGTGGATGCCGCGATGGACGTGGACCCGGCCAGCCTGGTGCAGAAAACCCACTGGCCCAACATCGACCTGATCGGCGCCCAGCTGAACCTTTACTGGGCCGAATTCCAGATCCCGGTCTGGCGGCTGCAATCGCGCGGCTGGAAGCTGTGGGACGCGCTGCCTGACGCGCTGGATCAGGCGGGGCTTCTGGATCAATACGACATCGTGCTGCTCGATACGCCGCCTGCCCTGGGCTATCTGACGATCAACGGTCTGTCGGCGGCGGATATCCTGCTGGTGCCCATGGGCGCCTCGTTTCTGGAGTTCGACAGCACGGGCCGGTTCTTCGACATGCTGCACGCCACCTTCGCCAGCATCGAAGAGGGCGAGAACCTGGCCGCCCGCGCCCTTGGCCGCGAGGGGCTGGCGTTCGAATGGGATGCGGTGCGCACCGTGCTGACCCGCTACGACAGCGCACAGCAGGGCGAGATGGCGGCCCTGATGCAAAGCTACCTCGGCCCCACCCTGTCGCCCCACAGGCAGGATTTCACCGCCCTGATCGGTCAGGCCGGGGAACAGGTGAACGGCATCTACGAGGCCGATTACCGCGATTTCAACCGAGAGACATATGCCCGCGGGCGCGAAACCTTCGATGAGACCTATGCCGCCTTCAAACGGCTGCTGATCGGGACCTGGCGTCGCGACGATCTGGCGCGCCGGGAAGGGCACGACGAGTTGGCGCGCCAGCAAGGGCACGATGCAGAGGCCGCGCAACGCTCGGCTGCTCAGGGCTAGACCCCTCGGGGCACGACGAACCACGAAAGGGCCCGACATGGCCAAGCGCAAACGACTGACCCCCCTGCAACAGCCCGCCGAGACCAAGGACGCGGGCCTGCCCCCTGCCCCGCCTACGGGTCTGGCCCAGGGCCTGAGCCGCGCGCCGGTGGCCCAGGTCGCGGGCGATGCGGCCCAGGCCTCGGCGGCCGAAGAGATGGCCGCCCACATGGCCGAGGCGCGGGCGCAGGGCCTGTTGCTGGTGACGCTGCCGCTGGGCCGCATCGACCTGACCCATCTGCACCGCGATCGCATCCTGCCCGCCGACCTGACAGCGGACGAGGATATGGCCGCGCTGATCACCTCGATCCGGGCGCGCGGACAGCAGGTACCGGTGGACGTGGTGCGCCTGACGGGCGACCCGCGCGAACGCTACGGGTTGATTTCGGGGATGCGGCGGATGACGGCGCTGCGCCATCTGTTCGACGAAACCGGCGACGACCGCTTTGGCCGGGTCACCGCCCGCGTCGTCACCCCCGAAAACGCGCCTGACGCCTATCTGACCATGGTCGAGGAAAACGAGATCCGGGCCGACATCTCCTACTGGGAGCGGGCGCGGATTGCGCTCAAGGCGGTGGAGGCCGGGGCCTACCCTGACCGGCAGGCGGCGCTGCGTGGTTTGTACGGCAATGTTTCGCGCGCGAAACGCTCCAAGATCGGCTCGTTCATCGGCCTGGTCGCGGCGCTGGACGGGCATCTGCGCTATCCGACGGCCCTGCCCGAGCGGCGCGGCCTGGCCCTGGCCAAGGCGCTGGACGATCAAGATGTGATCACAAAAATCCGTGAACAGCTCGCCGCCTCCCCGCCCAACAGCGCCGAGGCGGAACAGGCGCTGTTGGACCGCGCGCTCAAGACCCCGGCCCCTGCCCGGCCGGCCCCTGCCCCGGTCGACGTCGCGCGTGACGGGGATCGTCTGATCCTGTCGGGGCCCGGACTGGATGGGGATTTTCAACGCGACCTGACCGCCTGGCTGCGCAAACGTGCCTCGTCGAAATAGGCTCTAACCTGCGGGTTAGAGCCTGTCCCTTGGTCTTGGCCTGGGTGTTTCGCACGCGAAACATTCCCCCACCCCGCCGCCGCGCTATCCTTTGACCCCTCCCCTTCTTGCGAAAGACCGCATTCCATGTCGACCCGGTTCACCTGCCTCGCCCTTGCTGTCCTTTTGCCCATGACCGCTGCCGCGCAGGACCTGCCCGGCCTCGCCTTCGGGGTGGAAACCCCCGATGGTCAGCGGCAACTGCGGCTGGGCGATGCCGCCCTGGGGGCCGACAGTTTCCTGGCACAGACGCCGGTGGCCTGGATGCAGCGGCAGGCCGACGTGGTGGTTCTGGCGCAGACGCCCGCCAACGACATCGCAGGCACCTTTGCCGCGCTCTATGGTCCCGCCGAGCCGGTGAACGGCCCCGACAGCCGCAAGCTGGCGCTGTCGGTCAATGCCACCAATCGCAACCCTGACGCCGTCTCTTCGGTGCATGCCATCTACGCCGAGGCGGTGCGCGATCCGGGGGGCGCAGGCACCACCGGCGACGCCATCGCGCTGGAGCTTCAGGCCGTCAACCGCGGCGCCTGGAACCCGGTCGAGGCGATCAATCCCTATCAGAACATCCGCGCGCGCAGTTATGGCCTGCTGCTGGGCAGTGGCGGCGATGTCTACGGCCCCGTCACCCCCGCCGACAGCGCGGTGACCATCGCCGCCAATCCGGCGCTATGGAACCAAGGCATCGTGGTGCGGGCCGACGCGCTCAATCAGGTGACCTCGCCCCTGACCGGTCAGGCGGCGGGCCGGGCGCTGGACCTGGGTGCCAATCAGCAGATCACCTGGTGGCACAACGACGGTGGCGCCACCCAGGGCGCGGCGCTGGCGGGGCGCGCGGGCGGCGATCTGGACGCGGTGGCCGCGCGCGACCTGACCCTGAGGGCAGGGCAGGGGGTCCGACAGCAGGCAGGCAATTTCCGCAGCGAGCTGACGCCCGCCGGGCTGGCCGTGATCCTGACGCTGGACGCGGGCGACCGTCAGGTTCTGGGCGTGACCGAAGAGACGCTGATCTTCGACCTCGACAGCCTGCCACGCGCGCCCGATGCGGTGCCCCTGGGGGGGCTGTGGCTGGCCGAACAGGACGACGGATCAGGCGTGCTGCGGGTGCGTCTGCGCTAGGGGCGGCCGGTCGGGTCCGGCTTCAATCCAGACTGCGGATCATCATCGCCGTCTGCCGCCGTCCGATCCGCACCCAGAGCGATTGGGGGATCATGTTTCGAAACAGATTGAGCGGCGTGATATCCGCCGCCGTCAGGTCAAAGCCGGGCTGAACCGACGCGCGCCGGTCCCGAAGCCTTTGGTTCGCCGGCGCGAAATGCGCCGCCACGGCCTGAAACTCTTCGCGCGTGAACAGGCAGGACCGGGTCGATGCCTCGAATTCCAGATCCATGGCCTCTTCGATCAGCGTCAAAAGCCACTTCGGGGCGACTGTGGGCTCTGCCAGAACATTGGCCGCCCAGGCGGTGATCGGACGGGGCGACACGTTGGAGGCACCGCCGTTCACGGGGGTCAGGTCCTCGGCGGTCAGGTCAACCCCCAGATGGGCCAGGATCGCGCCCAGGACCCCACCGGGGGCCTTGCGCTGTGTGGCGAAGTCGAACAGCCGGATTTCCTCGGGGGCGAAGACGTCTTCCAGACGATCCAGCAGCAGGTTGTAATCGACCCACAGACCTTCGAGCATATGCGTCTTGAGCGCCGCCTCCAGCAGGGCAGGGGGGCGCGGCGGGCTGCGGTGCTTGCTGACTTCGAGGTAGATCGACTGAATGAATTCCCACTGCGGGCGCAGCGCGCAAATCACCTCGATCTCGTCGAAGTCGCCCAGGCAGGCGCGCAGGGCGGCGAAATCCGTGGCACCCTTGGGGTCGCCACGGGAAAACTCCTCGCTGGACAGAAACAGCGTCACCGGTTGGTGGGCGTAGGTGTCGTTGAGCGCCCTCAGCGCAGCCTCGCTGCCGTCCTCCAGTTTGTAGATCGGCGGCAGGTTGGCCCAGTCATAGGCCAGCCCGTGATGTCCGGTCACCCGACCCAGGCGTGGATAGATCACCCCATGCTTGGCCAGCAGGTCGCTGTTTTCCCAAAACGTGTCCTGAATCGTGGTGGTCGCCGTCTTGTGGGTGCCAATGTGCAGCACGACCTTGGAGCGGCCAACCTTTTCAGGGGTCGGTGTTTCGGCCCCGGATGCGGGGGCCACAGGGGTGTCCGTCATGTCAGCCCGCTTTCGCTTCGAGTGTCGCCTGAGGGGCTTCGGGATCCGCCAGATGATCCGTCAGCACCCGCAAGTACAGGTCCCCATATTGGATCGACGGTTCCAGCACGGCCTTTTCGGCCCATTCGTTCCAGGCATTCAGGAACAACTCGCCCCGGTAGGACCCTTCCAGCCGCTGGTTGCGGATCGCCATCAGCCACCGCGAGAAGCTGGCCGGATTGGCCCCATAGGCCATGTGCGCATCCAAGTGGCGGCGGGCGCTGTTGTCCCAGCTGGGCATGGCGCCGGCGATGGTGTTTTCAGGCAGGCCCTTTACGTAGGCGTCGCTGGTGGTGGTGCCGATGACCGTGTTGTAGTTGTAGATCAGCCCCTTGAAGCCGCCGTGGACCTCTCGGCCCAGCAGGTTCCCCTGGGGGCCGCCGAACAGGTAGGCGTCGATGGTGACGGCGCCATGGGGCGGCATCTCGACCCAGAAATCGAAGGCATCGTCGTCGACCGGGCTTTCGCCCTCGATGTGGAACCGCACGGCACCCAGCTCGACCTCGCCGATGCCCTCGTCGCGGAAGGCGGCGCGCAGGCGGTCAACCGATCCGTTGGGGTCGGGCATGTCCTCGGGGCGATAGATGACGAACCGCGGCCGCGTGCCGTCGGGGCGCATGTAACGGGGGTCGCGCATGTAGGGGGCGGTGTCATGGGCCAGCTTGGCCTCGAAGCCGTCCTCGTAGCTTTGCGGCATCAGCACCGTGCCCGACAGCCCGTCCCAGTTGCGCCGCCAGCTTTCGTTGGCCCAGCACAGATAGAAGGGGAAATCGATCTCGGGCCGGTCCATCAGCTTGTCGATCGGCGTCTCCAGGATGCGGCGGCCGTCGAACCAGTAGTGATAGACGCAAAAGGCATCGATGCCCGCGTCCCGCGCCAGCGCGGCCTGATCGCCCATCACCTCGGTGGCGCGCAGATCGTAGAACCCCAGATCGGCAGGCAGGAGCGGTTGGGTATGGCCCGCAAACAGCGACTGCGCCCCCACCGTGCCGCGCCATTCGGTGAACCCCTTGCCCCACCAGGCATCGTTTTCGGGGGTGGGATGGAACTGCGGCAGGTAGAAGGCCGACACAAAGGCGGGGGTGGGCGCGGGCACGTAGGGCTCGGCCTCGGCCAATTGCGTGGTCTGGACCACGCGGTGGCCTGCGGCATCGGCCAGGAACCCCATGGTGCGTTCCAGCGCATGGGCCAGCGTGCCGTCGACCTGGGCCGTCTCGGGGTCGAACTGCCCCTCGTTGAGCTTCAGCGCCTTGAGCATGCCGACCATCAACGGCTTCAGCCAATAGATGGACCCGGCGGGGAACGACAGCCGCGAGCCGTCGATCTCGATCTCCAGGCGGCGCAGCAGGTGGCGCGTGATCTCCAGGTTGGAGCCCCACCACTTGGTGTCGTCGAAATGCTGACCATCGGCGACCCAGAAGGCGGCCTCCTCGTCCGTCAGGAAGGTCTCCAGCAGGTCTTCCAATCCCTCGTCGGGGAGGATGCCGCCGGTCAGATGTTTGCGCCACAGGTCGCCGTCCTCGCGGTGCGGGGACTTCTTGGTGTGCAGCTTGCAGACCGCCTCGTAGCCGTCCAGCGCCCCGGCGTTGACCAGGGTGAGGAAGGGCAGGATATCGCGGCCCCGGTTGGCCACCGGCACCACCGTGGCCCGCGGGAAGCGGTCGCGGATCTCTTCGGCCAGCGCCTCGGTCTCCGCGCCGCGATAGGTCAGCGTGACATAGAGATCGTAGTCGATCGGCAGCGCCTCGAAGCGGGTGGCGAATTCGTCCCAGAGATCGGGGTAATAGATATGCAGCACCACGGCAAAGCGGGCGCGGGCGCGGGTCGGGTCGATGCGCAGCTTGGGCGTCATGACCTCGGGCAGCTCCTCGACCTTCGGAAGCTCCTTGTGGACCCGATCCTCCTTGTGGCCCGCTGCGGCCCAATGGTGGAACGGCGACATGCCGATCGCCTCGACGTCGGGATTGTAGCGCAGATAGGCCGAGGGCGAGAAATCGGGGTTCGGACGATAGCCGCGCGCCTCGCCGTAGACGATGTAATGGCGCAGCGGCACCTTGTGGAACCAGGGATGAATCGCCGGATAGGCCCCTGCATAATAGACCGGATCGAACAGGCCCGAAGCCTCGGCATCTGCCAGATAACGCCGCTCCTGCGGGGTTAGAAACAACACACGAACAAACCGCATCAGGCGTGTCCACGAACCGTTCGAGGTAGAAGATGTCATGTTGGGGCAATCCAGAATTTTGCGTCGCCTTATCAAGGCCCCGTCCTTTAGGCAAATGTTCGGATGCACGGCAGGGCCGACCTCGGGCTGTGGCGGCCCGGTCAAGGCCCGCAACCCGACGGGGAACCGGGCCCTGGCCCCGAACCGGTATCCCCGTCGGAAACGGGAACGCGGGCGCGATGTCGTCGCGCCCGCGTCTGTGGGATCAGGTCAGGATGTTGAAGGTTTCCTGACCCAGTTGCAGGCGGATTGCGTCCTCTCCGGCCCCGTCGACCAGCGCCCAGAGGATCTGACCGGTCGGGCGGAAGATGATGAAGGCCTCCTCCACGTCGTCGGCCCCGGCCCCCACCGTGGTGGTGGTGTTGACCTGGAACTGATCGCGGGTCACCCGGCCGCCATATTGCAGCACGTCGCCCTGGGCCGCGGTGTAGTCCTGGATCCAGTCCGAGCCGTGGTCGGCAATGCCCAGGTGGAAGAACCGGTCCGCGCCCTCCCCGCCATTGACCCGGTCCGAGCCGAAGCCGCCGTTGATGTAATCGGCGCCGTTGCCGCCGAAGATCACATCGCCGAAGGCCGCACCGGTCAGAACGTCGTCGCCGTCGCCGCCCAGCACCTCATCGGCGCCGAAGCCACCGGCGATGGTATCATCGCCCGCATCCCCGTTGAGCAGGTCGTTGCCGTAGCCGCCCTCGATGCTGTCGTCGCCCGCGCCGCCGTAGACGATGTCGCGCAGGTCCGCTTCGCTGTCGCCGCCGAAGATGAAGTCATCGCCGTCGCCGCCGTTGAGCGTGTCGGTGCCGTCGCCGCCGTTGAGCGTATCGCTGCCTTCCCGGCCCAGCAAGCGGTCGTTGCCGCCCAGGCCCGACAGGTTGTCGTTGCCCACACCGCCGCGAAGGGTGTTGTCGGAGCCGTCGCCCAGCAGGGTGAGCGAGCCTTGCGCCACCTCGGGCGAGGCGTCGCTGCGCAGCACCTCCCGCGTGCCCTGCTCGTCGGTATAGCTTACCTCCAGCGTGATGGTGGCCCCGACATCCGCCGCCTTTTGGGTATAGGTGATCTCGTCTGCCCCGGCGATGGCCTGACCGTCACGCAGCCAGCTGTAGCTGAACGATCCCAGCCCGTCAGCATCCTCCAGCGAGGTGGCGTCGCCGGTCAGCGTCTCGCCCTCGACCGCGGCCCCGGTAAAGCGGACCGTGCCCGTGGGCGCATCGTTGAGGTTGGAGATCGGGCCCGTCCGTGTCGACAGAACCGTCTCGGCGGTGCCGAGCTGGTCGGTATAGCTCAGCTGGACGGTGATCAGGCTGCCCGCATCTTCCTGGGTCAGCAGGTAGCTGTCGGTGGTGGCCCCGGCCAGAGCCTCGCCGTCGCGCAGCCACTGATAGGCGAAGGTGCCCAGCCCATCCTCGTCGGCGATGGCCGAGGCGTCGGCGGTCAGGGTGCTGTCCTCGACCGTGGTGCCGGTCACCGCAAGGATGCCGGTGGGCCGGTCGTTGAGGTTTTCAACATCGCCGGTGGCGGTGCTGCGGATGGCGTTGCCGCCCACGGTGGCCTGGACCGAGATGTTGGACCCGACATCGTCCTGGGTCAGCAGGTAGCTGTCGGCGGTGGCACCAGAGATGGTGCGCCCGTCGCGCAGCCATTGATAGGTGACCGTCCCGGCGCTGGTGCCGAACAGATCCACCAGGCCCGACATCTCGGCCATGAGGGTCGCATCCTCGACCGCGGCGCCGCTGACGGCCACGGCGGGCGAGGGAGCCCCGGTGCCGGTCACGCCCGCCAGGGTCACCTGGGTGCCATCGGCCAGCGAAATCACCCGGTTGCCGTTGGCATCCGTGGTCTCGGTGGTGGTGGCCCCGCCCGCGACCGAGATGATGTCGCGGCCGAACTCGAAGTCCTCGATCACGTCGCGCCCGCCGCCTGCGGCCAGCACGAAGTGGTCGATGCCGGTGCCCCCTTCGAGGCGGTCGTTGCCCGAGCCGCCGTTGAGGGTGTCATCGCCCGCACCGCCGCGGATGGTATCGCTGCCCGATCCGCCCGACAGATTGTCGTCGCCCCCCAGGCCCAGGACGATGTCGTTGCCGCCCTGTCCGTTCAGGGTGTCGTCGGCATCGGTGCCATAGGTCGAGTTGTTCTCGCTCGTCTCGCCCAGCCGCGCAAAGACCGCGCGCTGGCCGATGGCCGCGACCAGGTCGGCATGGGACCAGATTTCGCCGTCGCCAAAGATCACCTGCTCGATGGTGCTGGTGGATCCGGCCGCATGGGACCCGGCCAGGGTGATCGCATCGCCATAGCCAAAGTCGAGCTGGATGTTCGCGCCCTGCAGGCGGACGTTGGCGTTGACCGACCGGTAGCCCTCGATCAGGACGCGGTCCGTGCCGGAGCCGCCCAGGTCGTTGACCGCATCGATGCCGAAGCCGCCGCCGAAACGGTAGGTGTCGCCCCCCTGACCGCCGGACAGGACGTCGTTGCCGGCCCCGCCCTCGATGGTGTCGGCCCCGTCGTAGCCAAACAGCTGGTTCGCGCCGTCGGTGCCGATCAGACGGTCGTCATGGTCGGAGCCGTGGGCCTGCTCGATCGAGATCAGCCTGTCCACATAGCCGCGCCCGTCCAGCGCGATTCCCGTGGTCAGATCCACGTCCACGGCCATTGTCGCATCGCGGTAGCGGACCAGATCGACCCCGCTGCCACCGTTGAGCGTGTCGGTCCCGTCCTGGCCGCGCAGCTGGTCGTTGCCCGACCCGCCCGACAGGCTGTCATTGCCGTCGCCGCCCAACAGGATGTCGTTGCCGCCCGCGCCCGACAGGGTGTCGGCCCCGGCAAAGCCGAAGAGTTCGTTGTCGGAGGCGTTGCCCGTGATCTGGTCGCCGAAGTCCGAGCCGTGCACGTTCTCCAGTTCCGACAGGCGGTCGGTGCCGCCCATGCCGTCCTGCGCCGTGCCCGCCGTCAGGTCGACGTCGACCCCGCGCAACGCATCCAGGTAACGCACCAGGTCCGTGCCGGAGTTGCCGTTGATCGTATCGTCGCCGGCCCCGCCCCAGATCTCGTCGTTGCCGCCGCCCCCCGAGAGGCTGTCGTTTTCGTTGCCACCCAGCAGCACGTCGTCGCCGTTGCCGCCGTTGATCGTGTCGTTGCCATCAAAGCCGAACAGGCGGTTGGCCCCGGCGTTGCCGGTGATCGCATCGCCATGGTCGGAGCCGTGCAGCCGTTCGATCGAGATCAGGCTGTCGGTTCCGCCCGATCCGTCGCGCACGGTGCCGGCCCCCAGGTCGGCCACGATGCCGCGGGCATCGGTGCGATACCGCACCAGGTCGTCGCCGCTGGCCCCGTCGAGCGTGTCGTCGCCCGCCTCGCCCCAGAGTTCGTCATCGCCGCTGGACCCGACCACGGTGTCGTTGCCATCGCCGCCCAGCAGGGTATCGCCCCCGCCTGCGCCGACCAGCAGGTCGTTGCCGCCAAAGCCCGAAAGCTGGTTGGCCTCGGCGTCGCCGGTGATGGTGTCGCCGAAGGCCGAGCCGTGCACGCCCTCGATCGAGATCAGCGTGTCCTGGCCGCCTTGGCCATCGGCGGCGCGCCCGGTGCCCAGGTTGACGTTCACGCCCGCGTCCGCATCCAGATAGCGCGCAAGGTCCTGACCGGCCCCGCCGTCAAGCGTGTCGCCCCCGGCCTCGCCGCGCAGGGCGTCGTTGCCTGCCCCGCCTTCCAGCAGGTCGTTGCCGTCGCCGCCCAGCAGCGTATCGGCCCCCGAGCCGCCCGAGATCTGGTCGTTGCCGCCAAAGCCGAACAGCTGGTTCGCCTCCAGGTTGCCGCGCAGGGTGTCGCCATGGCCCGAGCCATGCACGTTCTCGATGTTCGTCAGCGTGTCGATCGTGCCGTGCCCGTCGACCGCCTGGCCGCCGATCAGGTTGACGTTCACGCCCGCCGCCGCGTTCAGGTAGCGCGCCACGTCGGTGCCCGCGCCGCCGTCGAGCGTATCCGCCCCGGCCTCGCCGCGCAGTTCGTCGTTGCCGGCGCCGGCGCGGATCACGTCGTTGCCCGCCCCGCCCAGCAGCACGTCGTCGCCTGCCCCCGCAGAGATCGTGTCGTTGCCGCCGTAGCCGAAGATCTGGTTGGCCCCGGCGTTGCCGACCACCAGGTCGCCATGATCCGAGCCGTGCAGGTTCTCGATCGAGATCAGCTGGTCGGTCCCGCCCGACCCGTCCTCGACGGTGCCGGCCACCAGGTTGGCGTTGATGCCGCGGGCATCGTCGCGGTAGCGCGCCACGTCGGTGCCGACGCCGCCATCGATGATGTCGTTGCCGTCGCCGCCCCAGATTTCATCGTCGCCGGCATCGCCGCGCAGGGTGTCGTTGCCTTCGTGGCCCAGGATGACGTCGTCGCCGCCGCCGCCGCGCACGGTGTCGTTGCCCGCAAAGGCAAAGACCCGGTTGTCGGCGTTGTCGGCCACCACGGTGTCGTTCTTGGTGGTGGTGAAGACGCCTTCGATGTTCTTGAGCCGGTCGGTGTTGCCGTAACCGTCGGTGGCGATGCCGGTGATCAGGTTGACGTTCACCGCCTCGTTGCCGCCGTGCATGGTGTCGTCGTCGTAATGCACCCGGTCAAAGCCCGCGCCGCCGTCGATGACGTCGTTGCCGCCCAGCATCCAGAAGCCGTTGTCCTCGTCCGAGCCGATGACGATGTCGGCGTAGCGGGTGCCGCGGATCTGGTCGATGTTGATCAGCGTGTCGGTAAAGCCGAAGGTGTCGGTCGCCACGCCGGTGGCCAGGTTGACCGTGGCCCCGTGGGTGCCGAATTCCTGCCGACCCAGTTCATAGTTGAACTGACCGAAGATGACCTCGTCGTCGTAGACGATGGTGTCGCCGGTGCCGGTGCCGCCGTCGATGGTGTCGTTGCCCTGGTGGCCCACGTACCATTCCAGCTCATCGTGGATGACCAGGCCGCCGGTCAGCATATCGTCATACGCCGAGCCGCCCAGTTCCAGGAAGTGCAGCGCCCCGGTCCAGTCGACCCGCAACCCGTTGGCCGTGGTCGCGATGCCGTCCTTGAGGCTGACGGTCAGCGCGGCATCCACCTCAAAGACGATGTGGTGGCCAAAGCGCGTGCCCTCGGACCCGGTGCCGGTGATGGTCTTGGTGCCATTGCCGTTGATGACGACCGTGTCGCGCGCATCAAAGGTGGTGGTGCCCACCCGGATCACGTCGTCGCCCGCCCCGGTATAGATCAGGTTGTCGCCGTCGCGCCCGTCGATGGTGTCGTTGCCATCGCGCCCGAACAGCCGGTCGCCGTCCACATCGGTGCCCAGCAGCACGTCGTTCTGGTCGGTGCCGAAGACGTGCTCCACGTCGATCAACCGGTCGTTGTTGCCAAAGCTGTCGGTGGCGGTGCCCGCGCGCAGGTCGACGTTGACGCCCTGGGTGCCGGTTTCCAGGAAGTAGGCGACCTGGTCGAGGCCGTCGCCGCCGTTGATGGTGTCGTTGCCGGCCCCGCCGACCAGCGTGTCGCGCCCGTCGCGTCCGTTGATCGTGTCATTGCCGCCGCGCCCGAACAGGCGGTCGTCCTCGGAAGAGCCCAGCAGCGTGTCGGCCCGGTCGGTGCCAAGCGCGCGGTCCACGCCGATCAGCTGGTCGGTGTCGCCAAAGGTGTCGGTCGCGGTGCCCGCGCCCAGATCGACGCTGACGCCCCGGGTGCCGGTTTCCAGGAAATAGGCGACCTGGTCGTCGCCCACGCCGCCGGTGATGGTGTCGCGGCCGGCCCCGCCGATCAGCGTGTCGTTGCCGCCGCGCCCGTCGATGATGTCGTTGCCGCCGCGTCCGAACAGAAGGTCGTCGCCGGAATTGGCGCCGCGCAGGGTGTCGGCCCGTTCCGTGCCCAGCACGCGGTCGATGTTCTGCAGGGTGTCGGTGCCGCCAAAGCTGTCGACGGCGGTGCCCGCGTCGAGGTCCACGCGCACGCCCTGGGTGCCGGTTTCCAGGAAATAGGCGATCTGGTCGTCGCCGCCGCCGCCATTGAACGTGTCGTTGCCGGCCCCGCCGATCAGCGTGTCGTTGCCGCCCAGGCCGTCGATGATGTCATTGCCGCCGCGCCCGAACAGCAGGTTGCCGGCGGCGTCGCCGCGCAGGGTGTCGGCCCGTTCCGTGCCCAGCACGCGGTCGATGTTCTGCAGCGTGTCGAGGGTGCCGAAGGTGTCGATCGCCGTCCCGCTCGTCAGGTTGACGTTCACACCCCGTGTGCCGGTTTCCAGGAAATACGCGATCTGGTCGTCGCCGGTGCCACCGTTGAGCGTATCCGCCCCCTGGCCGCCGATCAGCGTGTCGTCGCCGCCGCGCCCGTTGAGGATGTCGTTGCCGCCGCGCCCGAACAACAGGTCGCCCAGCGTGCTGTGCCCCAGCAGCGTGTCATTGTTGTTGGAGCCGTAGATCTGTTCGATCCCGAAGAGCGTGTCGGTATTGCCGAAGGTGTCGAGGATGGTGCCTGCCTGCAGGTCGGCCCGGATGCCCAGGGTTCCGGTCTCGCGGTAATAGAGCACGCGGTCGGCCGTGCCGCTGCCGCCTTCGATGCGATCGGTGCCCGCGCCGCCCACGAAGACGTCATTGCCTGGTCCGCCGCGCAGAATGTCATTACCGGAATGTCCGGTCAGCGTGTCGTCGCCGCCCAGCCCTTCGATGGTGTCGTTGCCCGCACTGCCAAACAGATCGTTGGCGCCCGAATCTCCGGTGATGTTCATTGGATGTACCCTTTGTTGCCCTCGGTCCCTCGGGGCGTCAGTCTCGTCTCATTGCGGCATCAAGGCCGATTGTGGCGATCTTCGGAACAGATCGTTCTTTTTTCAGGTGATTATCCGATTTTCATCTGATTTCGGATGCCAATTTGTTCTCAAGTTTCAGAGAATGCGGATTACGTCCGAAGTCGTTGCAAATTTATCGGTTTGCCCCGCCATCGCCGTGTTTTCAGACCAAGTGCGTCGCCAGTGAAACACCGTGCCCCTTCAGCTTCTGCTGCACACCGAATGCCGGAGTGCACAGATGCCGTCCCTGATCCTGCAAGACACCATCGCCGACACCGATACCTTTGCCTTTTCAACGGTTTCTGTTCTGGTGCCCGTGGTTTCAGGTGGCCTGGTCCAGGTTCTGGCAGGCGGCAGCGCGACCGGCACGCTCAGCACCCTGACCCTGCAGGGGGGGCGGGACATGGCCCTGGCCCAGCAGCAGACCCGGGCCGCCGGCGGCGGCTTTTCGGAGGGGCTGTCGGTGGAGATGGGAAATGCGACCTATTTGCTGAGTTTTGACACCTTCGCCCGTGCACCCCGCATTCAGGACATCTCCGACCCGGCGGCGCCTGGCACCATGACGGCCCTGCGCACCGTGTCGGGGCAGGTGGCCCAGGTCGGCCAGATGATCGAGATCCAGACGGCGGGTGGTGACTATCTGATCGGCACCGGTTTCGCCGGGCGGGGCCTGACCAGCTACAGCCTGCAGGCCGGCGGACAGGGGCCGCAGCTGGCGGGCGTGCAGGCCCTGGCCCCGCCGGTGAAATCCGACGGCCTGGGGATCACCGATCTGGACACCATCCAGGTGGGGGCCACCGATTTCCTGTTGGGCATCACACCGGGCACCCTGTGCAGTTGGCGCGTCGATGCCGACGGCCGGATGACGCTGGTCGACAGCATCGCCGGGCACGAGGGGCTCTGGACTTCGGGGATGGCGGATCTGGCCACGTTGGAGGTGGGCGGCCAGTCCTTCGTCGTCGTGGCCTCCTGGGAAAGCGACAGCCTGTCGACGGTGCGCATCAACCCGATGGGCGTGTTCTTTCCTGCCGACATCCTGCACGACACCCGCGACACCCGCTTTGGCGGGGCCTCGGCGGTGGAAACCTTCGAACATCGTGGCCGCGATTTCCTGGTCGCGGCGGGCGACGATCAGGGCGTGGCCCTGCTGGAGGTGCTGCCCGGCGGCAAGATCCACCACCACCAGAGCCTGGAGCAGGGGCTGGACTGGAACTTCGGCGCGGTCGCGGCCCTGGCCGTCACCCTGGTCGGCGACGAGGCGCAGATCCTGATCACCGGCAGTGCGCGGGGCGGTATCGCCCAACTGGTCGTCGACCTGGACACCATCGGCGCGCGCCAGATCGGCGGGGCCGCCGACAACACCCTGACCGGCGGGGCGGCGGGCGACCTGCTGATCGGGGGGGCGGGCGACGATGTGCTGTCGGGGGGCGCGGGCGACGACCTGTTGCTGGCGGGCACCGGGTCCGACACGCTGGACGGCGGCGCGGGCGCGGATGTCTTCGTCTTCGAGGCCGACGGCCAGAGCGACCGCATCGACGGCTTCGAGCAGGGCGTGGACCGCATCGACCTGTCGGGCTGGGGCCGGATCCACGGCATCGAGGCGCTGACGCTGCGCGGCACCGGCAACGGCGGCGTCATCCGCTGGGGCGACGAGGAAATCCGCGTCTTCGGCACCGAACGCGGCTGGATCGCCCCCGATAGCTGGACCGAGGACGATTTCCTGTTCTGACGGGCGGGGCTACATCAGCTCGAAGGTGACGGTCTCGCCCTGATCCTCGAAGGGCAGGCGCAGGACGATCCGGTCGCTGTCGAAATCGGCGGCGAAGGTGAACAGCGTCACCGCGTCGCCGTTGGGCAGCAGGCGGACCAGTTCCTCGGGGCGGAATTCGGGCCCCGCCCCCCCCGGGCGCAGGACGGTCAGCCCGCGCACTTCGAAATCGGCGGCGGTGAAGAATTGCCCGTCGACCACCAGCACGTCGCCCTCGGCGGCGTCGTAGTCCATCACCCGGGTCTCGCCGCCGCGCACCCCGGTCGAGAAGAAGCGATCCGCCCCGTCCCCGCCCCAGGCCCGGTCCGAGCCCTGGATGCCGCCGAAGATGAAATCGTCGCCCGCGCCCCCGAACAGCAGGTCGTTCCCGGTGCCGCCCGACAGGGTGTCGCTGCCCTCCTGACCGGCCAGGGTGTCGTTCCGGGCCCCGCCGGAGATCAGGTCGTCGCCCTCCATCCCCATCAGGAAGTCGCGCCCCCGCTCTCCCTCGCTCGGGTCCAGGGCGTCGCCGGTGATCGTGTCGTTGCCCGCGCCGGCAAAGACGCGGTCATCCCCGCCGCCGCCGCCGATGCTGTCGTCGCCCGCGCCGCCCAGGATCGTGTCGCGTCCGTCCCCGCCGCTGAGCCGGTCGTCGCCGTCGCCGCCGTCAAGGCTGTCGTCGCCGTCGCCGCCGCCCAGGGTGTCGCCCCCCACGTCCCCGGTGATCGTGTCGTTGCCGTCCTGTCCCTCGATGGCGTCGGCACCTTCGCCGCCCGACAGGTCGTCGTTGCCGCGGGCCCCCAGGATCGTGTCGTTGCCCGCGTCGCCCGTGACGGTGTCGTGGCCACTGTCGCCGTCCAGGGAGTCGTCGCCGTCGCCGCCCGCAATGCTGTCGCTGCCGCTGCCGCCCGTCACGGTGTCGTCGCCTGCGCCGCCGTCGATGGTGTCGGTCCCGCGCCCACCTTCGATGCTGTCGTCGCCCGCGCCGCCCTCCAGCAGGTCGGCCCCGCTGTTGCCGGTGATCGTGTCGTCGCCGTCCAGCCCGCGCAGGGTGTCGTCGAACAGCCCGCCCTCCAGCAGGTCGGCCCCCGCGCCCCCGTCGAGGGTCACCGGCGTGCGCTCGATGTCGATGTCGAAATTGACGATCTGGTCCAGTTCCTCCTGCGACAGCCCATCGAGCCCTTCGGTCAGGGCGGACAACAGCTCCGCCGTCTCCACCGCCGTTTCGGGATCGAAGTTCTGGACGCCGAACTGCAGGATGGATTGGGTTTCGCCGGGGGCGAGGGTCAGGCGAAGGTATAGGCGATGTTATCGCCGGATCTCGTGGCCGTGGCGGGGGCCAGGCCGCCGCCATTGCCGAAGACATGGGCCACCGCCGGATCCCCGCGATTGGGCACGTCGTCGGTGACGATCCAGACATCCTCGGGCGAGAACAGCTGATCGCCGTCGGAGGTGTCGATGATGTTCGTGTTGCTGTCGGAGCCGAGGTTGGTGCGCATCTGGTAGGTGTAGGTCACGGCGATGTCGCCGGTGTTGGTGACACTGTCGAGGAAGCGTGCGAAGCCCGCGTCGTCGGGGACATAGATCTTGCGCGTGATCTCGATGCCCGGGGCACCGGTGCCGGTGAAGGGGCCGATGGCCAGTTCGCGATCGTCGTCCTCGCCCTCGGCGGTGTTGAAGCCACCGTTCGCCGTCCCCAGTCGGAACCCGCCGTCGAAGGCGTCGTTGCTACCGTTGCTGATAACTCCGTTCGTCCGGATGTCCCAGATGAATCCGTTGCCATCAAACAGGGTGGTTCTGAGCGGAATAGTGGTCATGGGGATCTCCGAAAACGTATGTCAAAAAGGGATTGGCGGGGCAGGGTCAGATCGGCAAATCCGATACCTCCAACGTGAAGGCACCGTCCGGTCCGCGCAAGGTGATTGTGCCGATATCCGCCCCGTCCACCAGGACGGCAATGTCCTGAGTCTGATCGAAAAAGCGGCCGCGCGCCACGACGACGATTTCGTCGGTATCGGCGTCACCCACGCCCTCGATCGCCTCGCGGCGCAGGAACACGCCCCGGCTGATGTTCGGGTTGAAGATGGCGGGGTCCAGCACCAGCACGTCGCCCTCGGCCTGGTCGTAATCGGCGATCCAGTCGCGCGCACCCGCGTCGCGCATCAGATAGAAGGCATCGGCCCCGGCCCCCCCGGTCAGCGCATCGGCATCCGCCCCGCCGTTCAGCGTGTCGTCGCCCGCGCCCCCGATCAGCACGTCCGAACCTGCGCCCCCCGCCAGGTTGTCGTCGCCGCCATGACCCACCAGCAGGTCACGCCCCACGCCGCCCGTGGCGATGTCGTCGCCCGCGCCCAGCTGCAGGGTGTCGTTGCCCGTTCCACCGCGGATGTGGTCGTCACCCTGCAGGCCGAAGATCAGGTCGTCGCCCCGCCCGCCCCACAGGATGTCGCCCGCGTCGCGGCCCACAAGGGTATCGTCGCCCCCCCCCGCCACGATCCCGCGCTCCGGCGCGGCGACCATCCGCTCGGCGGCCTCGGTGCCCCGGTCCACGGCGTCCACGCGCAGATTGTAGAAGGGGGTGCCTGTCTGGCCCCGGGGGCCGGTCGCCTCGCTCACATCCACGGACAGCGGTGCAGGGTCCGGGCCGACCTGGACCACCTGCCAGGCGGTGGCGTCGCCGGTCACGCCCGCGATCTCCGCGCCGGGGGCGACGCCGTTCACGGCCAGCACCGGCCGCGTGCCGAAGCCCTCGCCCGTGACCGAAACCAGATAGGCGGTGGCCGCGTCGGGCCCCTGGGGCAGGGTGACGGCAAAGCGGTCCACGTCGCCCTGGAACAGATGCCCGCGCCGGTCCTCTCCGACCGCCAGGGTGGCGGCCCCCGCATCGGTCTGGCCCGCGTCGGCCACTTCTTCCAGCAGAAGGGTGTAGTTCTGGACCCCGAACCGGCTGTTGCTCAGCCCCAGAAAGGCGGCCCCGGGCACGGCGGCGCTGGAAAACACCAGGTCGCGGGCGGCCTCGCTGTAGACCTCCCGGGGGCCGCGCGTCTCCTCCAGCAGGGTTTCGCCGGCTGCGTCATGGACCGACAGGCGCACCGCAAGGCCGTTGAGCGCGCCGTAGCTGGCCCGGTAGGTGGTGTCCGCCTCCAGCGTGATGCCGTACCAGTCGGCGTCCCGGCCGTGCAGCTGATCCCGGACCGGGGTGCCCACCGGCAGAACCGCCTCGGTGGCGGGGCTGGCGGGGATCTCGTTCGAGACATCGGCGCGCAGGGTATAGGCCCCGTCGTTGGCCTCTCCGGTGCGGGCCTGCAGGTAGAAGGTGCCGCTTGCGGCCACGCTCGCCTCCAGCGTGACATTGGCCCCGGTGGCGAAATTCACCAGCCGCCCGGCGGAATTGTAGAGCCAGACCGAATTGCCCGCCTGTTCCAGCGTGAAGGCGTAGGAGATCCCGGTCTCCAGCTCGATGGCATAGGCATCGGCGTCGACGCGGTATTCGAAGACGCCCTGCACCGCCTCGCCCACGGCCAGGGTCGCGGGCGTGGTCAGCAACGGCGGCAGATCGGTGAAGGTGTCGAAGCGCACCTCGTAGGCGGTGGGGATGCTGTAGGATTCGTCGACGGTCAGATCGATGCGCCCGCTGGTCTGGGCGGTATAGGTGATGAAGCTGTCGTTGCCGCGAAACAGGCGCTCGGCGTCGTCGATCCGGGTGCCGTCCGGGTTCTGGAGAAGGACCCCGACCGGCAGGTCCGGCGCGCGCGCCGCCAGTTCCGGTCCGGTGGACAGCACCGAGATGCGGTAGCTCTGCCCGGCCTCGACCATGAACCCGATGCGGTCATCGTCGCCGTTGAAGTCCAGCGCGCCGGGCAGGCGGCCGCCCAGCTCCAGGATCGGGGCCTGTTCCGGCCAGGGCGACAGGTCGCCCGTCACCTCCGACAGGGTCAGGGTGTAGGGGCCGGTGATGTCGCGGAAGTCTTCGCGCCCCCAGAGCCGGGCAAAGACCGTGCCGTCGGTGCGCGGGCTGAGGTGGATCACGTCCTGGGCGTGATGGGCCACCAGGGTCTGCACATCGCCCAGCACGGTATTGTCCAGCTGCCCGCGATCCAGCGTCACCCGGTAGGTCACGCCCCCCTCCAGCTCCAGCCCCACGGCATCCTGGTCGCCCCGGGTCTCGTAGGTGCCGGTATAGCTGCCCCCCGGCGCCAGGCGGGCAGGGGAGGTGGTACTGTCGGGAATATCGGTCATGGCTGCAGGTCCGGAGCTATGGGGCTGAGCCCCATAAGAACACCGTCTGCACACCCTGCATAGTCATGGTTCCATGACCTTTTCCGCCGTTCACACGGTCAGGTCGAACACCTGGCCCCCCAGCCGCAGATTGATCTGATCCTGCCCGTCGCCATCCACCAATGCCCAGAGGATCTGACCGGTGGGGCGATAGATGACGAAAGCCTCGGCCACGTCGTCGGCGCCTGCGGTCGGTGTGGTCGTGACGTTGATCTGGAACTGGTCGCGGGTGGCATTGCCGCCATAGACAAGGACGTCGCCGTCCGCCGCGTTGTAGTCCTGGATCCAGTCGCTGCCGTGATCGGCAATGCCCAGATGGAAGAAACTGTCCGCATCCGCGCCGCCATTGACCCGGTCGGACCCGAAACCGCCGTTGACGAAATCCATCCCGTCGCCGCCAAAGATCTCGTCGCCAAAGGCGGACCCGGTCAGGGTGTCGTTGCCCGCCCCCCCGATCACCGTATCGGCCCCGAAGCCGCCCGCGATCTGGTCGTTGCCCGCGTCGCCGCGCAGCGCGTCGTTGCCGTAGCCACCGTCGATGGTGTCATCGCCGTCCCCGCCAAAGATCACGTCGCGCAGGTCGGCCTCGGTCTCGCCGCCCTCGATCAGGTCGTTGCCCGCGCCGCCCGACAGCGTGTCCGCCCCGTCCAGCCCGCGCAGGGTGTCGTTGCCCGCCTCGCCGGACAGGCGGTTGCTGTCCGGGGTGCCGATGATCTCATTGGCCCGCGCGTTGCCGGTCCCGTCGATTGGTCCGGCACCGATCAGGGTCAGATGTTCCAGATGCGCCCGGTCCTCCTGGTTCATCGACCAGGAGATGCTGGAAAAGACGCGATCCTGCGCACCCCCGCCCGCCTGTTCCCGGATATAATCCTCTGTATTGTCTACGAAATAGGTATCGTCGCCCGCGCCGCCATACATCTGGTCGGCGCCGGTGCCGCCATCGAGGGTGTCGTTGCCGCCGAAGCCCTGCAGCAGGTCGTCGCCGCCGCGGCCCTCGATGCGGTCGGCGGTCTCGGTGCCGGTCTGCTCCTGTCCCGCGTCGGTGCCCCGCATCACGAGGCCGGTCGCCTCGGTCCAGACGGTGCCGTCGTCGAATTCCACCCGCTCGTAGCGCTGCCAGAAATCCATCGCGCCGTTGTCGGGGTCGAAGGTCTCGATGGCCTGGAGGCCATAGCCGCCCGCGCCGTCGGGCAGGCCGAAGACAAGCCCGTCGGTGCTGAACCAGATGCGCAGATCGTCGGGGGTCACGCCGATGATGCGGATGGTGTCGGTGCCCTCGTCCTGCGCCTCGGAGAGCCAGCCCGGCCCGCCGGTGCCGTCCTCGTTGTAGGCCTGGGGGGTGCCGTCGCCCGCGCGCAGCAGGTAGGTATCGTCGCCCGCGCCGCCATACATCTGGTCGGCGCCGGTGCCGCCATCGAGGGTGTCGTTGCCGCCGAAGCCCTGCAGCAGATCGTCGCCGCCGCGGCCCTCGATGCGGTCGGCGGTCTCGGTGCCGGTCTGCTCCTGTCCCGCGTCGGTGCCCCGCATCACGAGACCGGTCGCCTCGGTCCAGACGGTGCCGTCGTCGAATTCCACCCGCTCGTAGCGCTGCCAGAAATCCATCGCGCCGTTGTCGGGGTCGAAGGTCTCGATGGCCTGGAGGCCATAGCCGCCCGCGCCGTCGGGCAGGCCGAAGACAAGCCCGTCGGTGCTGAACCAGATGCGCAGATCGTCGGGGGTCACGCCGATGATGCGGATGGTGTCGGTGCCCTCGTCCTGCGCCTCGGAGAGCCAGCCCGGCCCGCCGGTGCCGTCCTCGTTGTAGGCTTGGGGGGTGCCGTCGCCCGCGCGCAGCAGGTAGGTATCGTCGCCCGCGCCGCCATACATCTGGTCGGCGCCGGTGCCGCCATCGAGGGTGTCGTCGCCGCCGAATCCCTGCAGCAGGTCGTCGCCGCCGCGGCCCTCGATGCGGTCGGCGGTCTCGGTGCCGGTCTGCTCCTGTCCCGCGTCGGTGCCCCGCATCACGAGGCCGGTGGCCTCGGTCCAGACGGTGCCGTCGTCGAATTCCACCCGCTCGTAGCGCTGCCAGAAGTCGTGGCCCGCGTTGATGGGGGCATTTGTCTCGATGATCTGCAGGCCGATCTCGGCCCCGCCCACACCGGGCAGGCCGAAGGCGAACCCATCGGCATCCTGCCAGATGCGCAGCGCGTCGGGCGCGATCCCGGTAATGCGCAGCGTATCGGTGCCTTCGCCCACCTGTTCGCTGAGAATGCCGAGCCCCAGATCCCTGTCGGTCCCGCCGTCGCCCGCGCGCAGGATATAGGTATCGTCACCCGCACCGCCATACATCTGATCCTCGCCGGTGCCGCCATCCAGCGTGTCGTTGCCGCCAAAGCCCTGCAGGACGTCGTTGCCCGCGAAACCTTGAATCAGGTCGGCATAGCCCCGGCCGGTGTGATCGTTGATGTCGAAGCCCATCAGATCGTCGTCGCCCGCCGTGCCGCGCACGGTCACGCCGCGGGTCAGGTCCCAGGTCTCTCCGTTGCTGAAGGAGACCTGCTCCAGGAAGTAATGCGCCTCGATGGTGGGCAGGCCCAGCACGTTGAGGCTGGAGGTGGTGCCCTCGGTCACCGTCAGGGTGCTGGAGCCGTAGTCCGGGGTGATCGTGCCTTCCTCGGTCGGGATGCGCGGGGACAGGTCGGAAAAGGCAAAGCCGCGGATCGCGCGCCCGTCTTCGAAGTCGCGCAGCGTGGTCGTGCCCCCCGCATGGTGGATCAGCAGGTCGCCATTGCCATCGTTGCCCAGGCGGATCTGTTCCGACGTGCCGGTGAAATCGAAGCTGTAGGGATAGCCGTCATACTGGATCGTGGTGACGATGGTGAAATCGTAAAGACCGTCCCCGGTGCGGATCGTTTCCTTGCGGAAATAGGTGACGATCCAGGGGTGGTTCACCTCGGAGCCGAGGCTGTCGGGGATCCAGAAGTTGCGGTTGCTCAGAAGGGTCATTCAAACTCCGGAATGCGGAACGGGGGGCAGCCTGTCCAGAAGGGGCCGTCCCGGCGCCTTCTGTCAACTGCGGGCGGGTCGGCTGCGTCAGCCCGTCAGGTCGAAGATCTGGCCATTCAGGCGCAGGTTGATCTGATCCTGCCCGTCGCCATCCACCAATGCCCAGAGGATCTGACCTGTGGGGCGATAGATCACAAAGGCCTCGGCCACGTCGCCCGCGCCCGCTGTGGGGGTGGTCGTCGTGTTGATCTGGAACTGCGCACGGGTGGCATTGCCGCCGTAGGCCAGCACATCGCCCTGGGCGGCGTTGTAGTCCTGGATCCAGTCCGATCCGTGGTCGCGCACGCCCAGGTGAAAGAACGTGTCGGCATTGGCCCCGCCATTGACCCGGTCGGACCCGAAGCCGCCGTTGACGAAATCCATCCCGTCGCCGCCGAAGATCACATCGCCAAAGGCGGATCCGGTCAACGTGTCGTTGCCGGTGCCCCCGATCACCGTATCCGCGCCGAACCCGCCCGCGATGCTGTCGTTGCCTGCGTCGCCGCGCAGCTCGTCGTTGCCGTGCCCGCCGTCGATGGTGTCATTGCCGGCACCGCCGAAGATCACGTCGCGCAGGTCGTCGATGGTCTCGCCGCCAAGGATCAGGTCGGCATCGGCGCCGCCCGTGATCGTGTCGGCCCCGTCGCCCCCCAGCAGGGTGTCGCGCCCGGCATCGCCCGACAGGCTGTCGTTGCCCGCGCCGCCGTCCAGCTGATCGTTGGCGCCGCCGCCCTCCAGCGTGTCATTGCCCGCCGCGCCGAACAGCAGGTCGACGCCGTTGGTCCCGGTCTGCCGGTCGCCGCCGGTGCCGCCGATCCGCAGGTTGGCGTTCGACAGGGTCAGCTGGTTCAATCCGAAGACCTGACCGTTGAAGCTCAGGAATTCGACTTCGCGCAGAAGATCCACACCGCCGCGCGGTGTGACCACCAGCAGGCCCTGGGCGGAGTTGAAGAAATGCACCTCGTTCGGCCCGGCGGCAAAGACCGCCAGGTCGCCGGGGCCCAGGTCGCCCACGGTGTTCCGGTTCGGTCCGCCGATCAGCACGTCGAACCCCTGGCCGCCGACCAGCGTGTCGCTGCCGTCGCCGCCCAGGATCGTGTCGTTGCCCGCGCCCCCCTCCAGGTAGTCCGACGACAACGGCCCCTGCACCAGAGAGCGCCCGATCAGCGTGTCGTCAAAGCGCGTGCCGATCAGCCCTTCGATCCCGCCCATCTGATCGCCTGCGGCATAGCCGGTGCCCTGGTTGCCGTCCGAGAATTCCAGATCCGCGACCAGACCTGCGGGGGCATTGGCATAGGAAACGATGTCGCGGTCCGAAATCGGCCCGTCATCGGTGATCTGATCGGCCCCCGCCCCGGCCAGGTACAGGTCCGACCCCGGCCCGCCCGACAGGATGTTGGTCCCGTCGCCGCCATCGAGCGTGTCGTTGCCGCCAAAGCCGAAGATCGTGTTGAACCCCGGCCCCCCGGTCAGCACATCGGCCCCGTCGAAACCCAGGATGTCGGCCCCCGGCACCAGCGCGGTGGAGGCATGGTTGAACTGGCTCAGGAAGGCGCGGCCCGGATCGCCGCTGCGCGCCTGGTAGGAGGCCAGGATCGACTGGCCGAGGGCCGCTGCCGACATGCCTTCTGGGATGGTGACGATGGCGTTGGGTTTCAGCTGGGCGGGGTCGTTCTGCACGATCTGGATCTGGGCCTGGATGCGCGCCCGCTCGGCGGCGGTATTGGCCAGCGCCAGAGCGTTGATCAGATCGTCGAGCGCATCATTGAACCGCACGGTCATCCCGGTGATCGTGCCCCCGGTCAGAAGCGGGATGCTGCCCACGCCGCCCGGCGTGGTCGCGGTCTGCACCGTCAACCCGGTGCCGGTGAAGGTGATCGCGCCCAGGTTGCCAAAGTCGCGCAGGGTGACCTGGGTGGGCGTGGCCTGATCGACGACGACCGGGGTGAGGGGGCCGCCGAGTTCCACGCCGCGGCCTGCGAAATAGCCCTCGACGCCGCGGAACATGTCCGATCCGCCGCGCAGAAATGTGCTGATCCACTGCATGTCCGTGCCCCTCCGGCTGGTCCGGCCGGGTGAGGCCGGAACTGGTCCGAGTGTCGCCCCGTCCTCCCGCCTGCGTCAATCCGCCAGGTCCCCCCCGTTCAAAGGGGCCTCAGGCGGTCAGATCAAACACCTGTGCCCCCAGCCGCAGATTGATTTGATCCTGCCCGTCTCCGTCGACCAGCGCCCAGAGGATCTGACCGGTGGGGCGATAGATCACGAAGGCCTCCTGCACGTCGCCCGCGCCCGCGCCCGCCGTGGTGGCGGTGTTGACCTGGAACTGATCGCGGGTGGCGGTGCCGCCGAATTGCAGCACGTCGCCCTGGGCCGCATTGTAATCGCCCTGGGCCGCATTGTAATCCTGGATCCAGTCGGAGCCGTGCTCCGCCACGCCCAGATGATAGAACGTGTCGGCTCCGCGCCCACCGTTCGCCCGGTCCGACCCGAAGCCGCCGTTGATGAAATCCATCCCGTAGCCGCCGAACAGCAGATCGCCGAAGGCCCCGCCGGAGAGGATGTCGTCGCCCGCGCCTCCGATCACCGTGTCGGCACCCCGCCCGCCCAGGATGGTGTCGTTGCCCGCGTCGCCGCGCAGCTCGTCGTTGCCCGCGCCGCCGTCGAGGTGGTCGTTGCCCGCGCCGCCGAACAGCCAATCCGCCTGGTCGGCCTCGGTGTCGCCGGTCTGGCGCGCGCCGAACAGCCAGTCGTCGCCCCGGTCCCCGGTCAACGTGTCCTGCCCCAGCCCGCCTTCCAGCGTGTCGGCGCCGACCTCGCCCATCAGGGCGTCGGCCCCGGTGCCGCCGATCACGTGGTCGTCGCCGGACATGCCCGCGATGCGCTGCGCGGTCGTCTCGGACGAGAGGTCGCGGCTGTCGTCGTCCGTGGTCAGGGAGGTCACGGGGTAGACACGCGTGGTTCCCCCGATCGTCCAGCCGTAGGTCTGGGTCAGGGTCTCAAAGGCCGCGACATCGCTGTAGCGCAGCCCATGGGCCCCGAGTGTCACACCGGTCGGGATCGCCTCCTCTCCGGGGTCGAGCCGCGCCCACCCCGCCAGCGTGGCGTCGAAGTTGGCGATGCTCATCGCGGACCAGTTGAACATGTTGAAGGCCTCTTCGAGGGAGGAGATGTCCCACCCCCCGAGATCCTGATCGAAGGCCTCCATGCTGCCGAACATCCCCGTCATGTTCGTGACGTTGCCGGTGTCCCATCCGCCGATGTCCTGGTTGAAGGCACGGGCGCCGGAAAACATCCCCCCCATGTCCGTGACGTTGCCGGTGTCCCACCCGCCGATGTCCTGGTTGAAGGTACTGGCACGGGCAAACATCCACCGCATGTCCGTAGCGTTGCCGGTGTCCCACCTGCTGATGTCCTGATTGAAGGCACGGGCTTCGGAAAACATCCCCCCCATGTTCGTGACGCTGCCGGTGTCCCATCCGCCGATATTCTGGTCGAAGGCCTGGGCGCGGGAAAACATCCCCCCCATGTTCGTGACGTTGCCGGTGTCCCACCCACCGATGTCCTGGTTGAAGGCATCGGCGGCGTAAAACATCCGCTCCATGTCCGTGACGCTGCTGGTGTTCCATCCGCCGATGTCCTGGTTGAAGGCATCGGCGGCGTAAAACATCCACCCCATGCCTATGACGCTGCTGGTGTCCCATCCGCCGATGTCCTGATTGAAGGCATCGGCGTTGGAAAACATCCCCCACATGTCCGTGACGCTGCCGGTGTCCCAGCCGCCGATGTCCTGGTTGAAGGCACGGGCAAACTCAAACATCCCCCCCATGTCCGTGACGTTGCCGGTATCCCACCCACCGATGTCCTGGTTGAAGGCCTGGGCGCGGGAAAACATCGACCCCATGTTTGTGACGCTGCCGGTGTCCCATCCACCGATGTCCTGGTTGAAGGCATCGGCACCGGCAAACATCCGCCCCATGTTCGTGACGTTGCCGGTATCCCACCCGCCGATGTCCTGGTCGAAGGCACGGGCGGCGACAAACATCCCCGCCATGTACGTGACGTTGCTGGTGTCCCATCCACCGACGTCCTGGTTGAAGGCCTGGGCGCCGGCAAACATCTCCCCCATGCCTATGACGCTGCTGGTGTCCCAGCCGCCGATGTCCTGGTTGAAGGTACTGGCACGGGCAAACATCCGCCCCATGCCTATGACGCTGCTGGTATCCCAGCCGCCGATGTCCTGGTTGAAGGCCTGGGCGTAGGCAAACATCCACCCCATGTGCGTGACGCTGCCGGTATCCCATCCGCTGATGTCCGCATTGAAGCCGAAGTTCAACCGGGCCAGGCCTTGCATCGTCGTGACCCGGCTGGTGTCCCAGTCCGCGATATCGGTGGGAATGGTTGGAAAGACGGGTCTGGAGGTCGTGGTTCCGAAGTAATAGCTCAGGTCGGTGGAGGGGGCGTCGGGCATGGGGTTCGCCGTTTTGTTAACGATTTCAATTTTATAAGTCCGGCCAGCCTAGCGCGGGCCGGACCAAGCGGCAACCGCGCCCGTCCGTGTCTCAGATCATCAGCTGATGGTCGACCTCGTCGATGCGCAGGGTGATCGTGTCCTGCCCGTCTCCGTCGACCAGCGCCCAGAGGATCTGACCTGTGGGGCGATAGATGACGAAGGCCTCCTCCACGTCGCCCGCGCCCGCGCCCGCCGTGGTGGCGGTGTTGACCTGGAAATCGGCGGCCCGCGCCGTGTCCACCGCCACCAGCGCATCCTCGGCCGCGAAATCCTGGATCCAGTCGGAGCCGTGCCCCGCCACGCCCGCGTGGAACACCCGGTCGGCACCCGCGCCCAGGTTGATCCGGTCCGACCCGAAGCCGCCGTTGATGAAGTCCATCCCGTCGCCGCCGAAGATGACGTCCGACAGCGCCCCGCCCGATATCGTGTCGTCGCCCGCGCCCCCCGCCAGGGTGTCGGACCCGGTGCCGCCGTCCAGCACGTCGTTGCCGGCCCCGCCGTTGGCATCGTCGTTGCCCGCGCCGCCCCGGATCGTGTCGTTCCCGCTGAAGCCAAAGATGACATCGCCCAGATCCGCCTCGGAGGTGCCGCCGATCAGCAGGTCGCGGCCCCCCGCGCCCAGGATCCGGTCCGCCCCGTCGCCGCCGTCGATGGTGTCGTCGCCCGTGTCGTCGTCCGGCGCGCCGAAGAACGCACCCGAGGCCAACAGGACATCGTTGCCCGCGCCGCCCTCGATGCTGTCGGACCCGGTGCCGCCCTCGACCCGGTCGGCGCCGTCGGCGTCGCTGCCCCAGGCGATGATGGTGTCGTTCCCGCTGGCACCCAGGATCGTGTCGCTGCCGTCGCCCGACCGGATCAGGTCGTGATCGACCAGGCCCGGCGTGCGGGCAAAGGACCCGAGGATGGAATCGTTGCCCGCCCCGGTGACGAGGGTGTCGGACCCCAGGTCGCCGTTCATGTGGATGGCGAATCGGGTGTCCGTCCAGGTCAGCATGTCATTGCCGTCGCTGCCGCGCAGCCGGAACTCCTCGGCCCCGGTGATGCGCCGTCCCGTGACGCTGCCGATCCGGCCCGACAGGTCCAGGGTGCCCGGGGCCGACAGCTCCAGGTAGCCGATGCCCTCCAGCGCCTCGAAGCTCAGCAGCGTCTCGGCGGTGCCGATGGCGCGCCCCGACAGGACCTCCACGTTGCGGAAGGTGATGTTGTCGAGCTCCAGGTTGTTGCCGTAATCCGCCCGGCCGTAGGTGTCGCGGCCGTCGCCTCCGTCCACCACCAGCGGGATGGGGACCGCACGAAAGGTGCGCAGCGACAGGACGTCGTCGCCCGCGCCCCCGAACAGGTCGTGGGTTTCGTTGCCCAAAAGAGTGTCGTCGCCCGCCCCGCCGGTCAGGGTCGCGCGGCCCAGGGCGCTTTGGACATCCAGATACCAGGTGGCGCCGGACCCGCTCGCATCCCAGGTGAAGGGGTCGGTCGCGGTGCGGTCGAAGCGCACGGTGATCCGTCCGACCCCGGTGTCGTCCGCGCCCAGCGTAATCGCGCCCAGGTCCAGGTCCGTCGGGCGCAGGACGAACAGGCTGCCCCCGGGGCCGAAGCCGGTGATCTGGGTCACACCGTCCAGTTGCGCGCCGGTCAGGCGCAGCGCGCCGTTGTTCAGGTCGATCCGTTCGAACCCGGTGACGGTGCCCGCGTCGATCGCCACAGTGTTGGCGGCCCCCGAGATCAGCCGGTCGAACCCGTCGCCGCCGTCCAGCACATCGCCCTCGGTCAAGGTTTCGACCACCAGGACCCGATCGTCGCCCGCGCCTGCGCGCACCGTGTCCGCGCCGAACCCCGGCGACAGGAAATCATCGCCGGCCAGCCCCTCCAGCAGGTCGTTGCCGGTGAAGCCGGAGATGACGTCGTTCCCCGCGGTGCCGGTCAGGACCGGGTTTGCGATCCCGTCGTCGTCGCCGTCGGTGCCGAGAAGATTTGTCATGGGGCAGGGGCCTTTCGCTGGGGTCCCTGCACCATAACGGGTTACGACTTAGGAAAAAGTCATGGTTCCATGACCCTTGCCCGAGTTCTCAGGCGGTCAGGTCGAACACCTGTCCGCCCAGCCGCAGGTTGATCTCTGCCTGGCCGTCGCCGTCGACCAGCGCCCAGAGGATCTGACCGGTAGGACGGTAGATGACGAAGGCCTCCTGCACGTCGCCCGCGCCCGCCGTGGGGGTCGTGGTGGTGTTGATCTGGAACTGGTCGCGGGTGGCATTTCCGCCATAGACCAGCACGTCGCCCTGGGCGGCGTTGTAGTCCTGGATCCAGTCGGACCCGTGGTCGCGCACGCCCAAGTGAAAGAACGTGTCGGCATCCGCCCCGCCGTTGACCCGGTCGGACCCGAACCCGCCGTTGACGAAATCCATCCCGTCGCCGCCAAAGATCAGGTCCCCAAAGGCGGACCCGGTCAACGTGTCGTTCCCCGCACCGCCGATCACCGTATCGGCGCCAAACCCGCCCGCAATGCTGTCGTTGCCCGCGTCGCCGCGCAGCTCGTCATTGCCATAGCCGCCGTCGATGGTGTCGTTGCCCTCGCCGCCATACACCACGTCGCGCAGGTCGGCCTCGCTTTCGCCGCCGAGGATCAGGTCGTTGCCGGTCCCGCCCGAGATGCGGTCCGCCCCGTCGCCGCCCTGCAGGGTGTCGTGGCCCGCGTCCCCGGCAATCACGTCATCGCCCGCCCCGCCCAGGACCAGGTCGCGGCCCGCGTCGCCCGACAGCGTGTCATCGCCCAGAAGGCCGCTGACCGTGTCGTCGCCCGCCAGCCCCGTGATCACATCCGCCGCGAAAGAGCCGAGCAGCTGATCGTTGCCGTCGGTGGCCCCGGTGCCCAGATCGAAGGCCGGGCTGGCCCCGGCGGTGCCGGCCCCGTCTTCGCCCACGATGCGGATCTCGGAGGTGATGGTCCGCTGCCCATTGGCGAACAGCACGCCGGTCGCACTGGTCAGTTCCAGACCGAAGGTTTCATCGCCCTCGATGGCGGTGTCGCCGTAAACGCGCACCGCGATCACGCCCGCGGCGGATCCGGCGGGGATGGTCAGCCGCCCGGTGGTTTCGTTGAAATCCACGTCCGCCGTGGCGGTGCCGTTGCCGACGGTGCGCCAGTCGATCGTCACGGCGCTGCGCGCGGGTTCCGACAGGATGACGGGGACGTAATGCGTCTCGTAGCTGCTGTCGCCCTCATGGACGCTGATGTCGATCGGGGTGACCCGCACCGCGTTCTCATCGGGCACCGGGCCACGCACGCCCGAGGCCGGATCGTCCAGCCCCGCGGGCCGGCTGAGGATGCCGCCGTCGTCGTCGATGATCGTGCCCCGCGCCACCAGCGCGGGGGCGTTGCCGACGAAGTTGGCGTTGCTGATCCCGTACAGCATCAGCGACATTTCCTCGTCGCCCTCCAGCAGGCTGTCGCCATAGACCGAGACCGAGATCCAGGTGCTCTGCTGTCCGGCGGGGATGGTGACGGTGCCGGTGCGGTCGATGTAATCGCCGGTCGCCTCGCCTGCGGTGCCGTCCAGGGTGACGTACTTGAAGCTGACCGGCGACGGGGCAGGGCGGTCCATCGTCACCAGGAACCGCATCGATTCGTAGCTGGAATTGCCCTCTACGAAAGAGGCGTCGTGGATCTGCAGCACCGGCACGATGGGCGCGGTCGAGGCGGGGGCGGCGGGGCCGGTGGCCGGGGCCCCCAGGCCGCCGGGCCCGCTGGGCGTGCCCAGGTCGTCCTCGATGATGCGGATCTCGGCCTCCAGCGCGGGGGCGTCGCCCTCGAAGCGGCCGCCCCGGATGCCCGCGAAGATCACCGAAAAGGATTCGTCGCCTTCCAGCAGCTGATCGCCGTTGATGGCGATGGAGACATAGGTGCTCTCGGCTCCGGCGGGCAGGGTGAAGGTATTGCTGCGTTCCTGGTAATCGCCAAGCGTCCCCGAAGCGGACCCGTCCTGCGTGTAATAGGACACGGTGACCGGTGTGGCCGAAGGCCGGTCCAGGGTCACCAGGACGCGGGCGTATTCATAGCTGCTGTCGCCCTCGATGTACTGGACGTCCTGCACCCGCAGCGTCGGCAGTGGGTTGGTCGAAGCCGGGCCGCGCAGCACATCGCCCGGATCGCCGATTCCGCCTTCGGGCGAGACGCGGCCGCTGTCGTCGTCGAGGATCGTGCCGGTCGCCGCCAGCGCCTCGCCCCCGCCCGAAAAGACGCCGTTGCGCAGGTCGGTCAGCACCAGCTGAAAGGTCTCGTCGGGTTCGGGCCCGGTGCCGCCGTTGACGGCGATCGAAACCCAGGTCGCTTGCTGACCGGCGGAAATGGTGGCGCTGCCGGTGCGGTCCTGAATATCGCCGGTCTGATCGGCGGCGGACCCGCCCTGGACGTGGAAGTCCATGGTCACGTCGGCGGTGGCGGGCCGGTCCAGGGTGATCAGGAAGCGGGCGTATTCATAGCTGCCGTCGCCTTCGATCACCGAGACGTCGTGGATCGCCACGGTCGGAAAGACGCCCGCCTCGGGTGCGGGCCCCTGGATGCCCCGCGCAGTGCCAAAGGGTCCGGTCACGCCCGAGGGCAGCCCGTCGTCGTCGTCAAGAATGATGCCGGTGCCCACCAGCGTCGCGGCCCCGCCGTCCAGTGTGGCGTTGCTGACGGCCTGCAGGGCCACGAAGAAGGTCTCGTCAGGTTCGATCCCGGTGCCGCCATAGACGGTGATGGGGATGTCCACCGACAGGGTGCCGGGCTGAATCGTCACCGTGTCGGTGCGCGCGTTGTAATCGCCCCGCGCCGCCGAGGCGGTGCCATCCACCGTGAAGTAGCGGAAACTGACCGGGGCCGCCGAAACCGCATCCAGACTGACCCGGAAGAGGGCGCTTTCATATCCGCGGTCGCCTTCGAGAATACGGGTGTTGCTGAGCGAAAGAACGGGCATGGCAATGAATCCTGACAATGTTGATTGCAGGCAGGAGACCGGAACTCTTGACCGGTGTCACGGATTTATTGGCCGCACCTCAGGCGGTCAGGTCGAACACCTGCCCGTTCAGCCGCAGGTTTATTTCCGCCTGTCCGTCGCCATCCACCAGCGCCCAGAGGATCTGACCGGTGGGACGATAGATCACAAAGGCCTCGGCCACGTCGTCGGCCCCTGCGGTGGGGGTGGTCGTCGTGTTGATCTGGAACTGGTCACGGGTGGCATTGCCGCCATAGACGAGGACGTCGCCCTCGGCCCCGTTGTAGTCCTGGATCCAGTCGGACCCGTGGTCCGCGATGCCCAGATGGAAAAACGCGTCGGCATCCACGCCGCCGTTCACCCGGTCGGACCCGAACCCGCCGTTGATGAAATCCATCCCGTCGCCGCCAAAGATCACGTCGCCAAAGGCGGACCCGGTCAGCGTATCGTTGCCAACCCCGCCAATCACCGTATCCGCGCCAAACCCGCCCGCGATGCTGTCATCACCGGCATCGCCGCGCAGCGCGTCGTTGCCATAGCCGCCGTCGATGGTGTCATTACCCTCGCCGCCAAAGATCACGTCGCGCAGGTCGGCCGACGTGGCCCCGCCCAGGATGCTGTCGTTGCCGTCCCCGCCGATTAGCCGGTCTGCCCCGTCGCCGCCCTCCAGGGTGTCATTGCCCGCCAACCCGTCGAGGGTGTCGTTCCCGTCCCCGCCGCGCAGCAGATCGTCGTCCGGCGTGCCCGTCAGGTCGCGTGGCGGGTCGACAAAGGCGTCCAGCAGCAGACCGTCGATGCCCGACTGCTGCTGGAACAGCACGTTCTGATGGTCGAAGTAGGTCAGCAGCAGGGTGTCGTTGTCGACCTGGTCCAGCAGGGCCAGACTCTGGTCGTCGCTGCGGTCGATCGGAGCCAGGGTAAAGGGCTGCAACAGCCCGCCGGTGGCGTCGTAGACCGCATAGCCCACATCCTGCCCGTCGGCCCCCAGGTCGGAATCCTGGGTGCTGTTGACGACGAAGATCTGGCCGTTGTCCAGCACCGCCACGTCGAAGCTGTCGCTGGCGAAGGTGCTGTACTGCACCGTGGGCTCCACCTCCGGGTCGGCGCTGGCGGGCAGAGGGGTGATCTCTCCGACGGTGCGGCCCTGGGCGTCGTAGCGCTGCAGGAACACGCGGAACTGCCCGCCCGGCACCCCGGGCACCGCGTTGAGCGCCATCCAGAACACGCCGAAGCCGCCGCCGGGCATGGCCTCGACCCGGATCGTCTGCAGCTGGCCGCCGTTGAAGATGCTGGCCGCCATCTGCGCGCCGTCCAGCGCGGTGCCGTCCGCGCCGAAGCGCTGCACCATGACGTGGCGGGTGAAGTCGGGGTTGCGCACCCCGAAGGCCACGGCCAGCGTCCCGTCCGGCAGCACCGCCACATCGGAATTGGCCGCGGTGGTGTCCCGGCCGATGCCGCTGTCGGGCGACAGGACCACCGGCGCGCCCCGGGCCGCGAAGGCCCCGTCGAGGAAGAGCAGCGCGTCGTGCCGGTCCTCCCGGTTGGTGGGATTGTCCCGGTAGTCGAGCACGAAGCCCCCGCCCGGCAATTCGGTCAGGCTGTAGGTGAGGTGGGACACCGGCCCTTCGACGACCTGCACCGCCTCGCTGCGGGGGGTGCCGTCCGCATCGAAGGCCTGCAGCGAGATGCCCTCGCTGCGATCCCCGCCGATACCGCGGCTGGTCGTGCCCAGCACGAAGCCGCCATCGGCCAGCGCGGTGACGATCAGATTGTCCGATCCCCGCAGGACGGGCAGGTCGATGAAGCTGTCCTCCTCGGGGGTGGCGCCGGGGGTGGTGATCCGCACGCGCCCCTCCAGGTTGGTGTGGTCGTAGGCCACGACCCACTGCCCGCCGGTCAGAACAGCGGTGGCATGATCCTGGGCGAGCGTTCCCAGGCGGGTATCGCTGAGCAGGCGTTCATCGGTCATGGCGGGGGTCTCCGGGTCTGCAGTTTGCACGCGTGATACAACTGCCGCCCGGCTTGGGCCGCCCCCCGTTCGAGGGGGTCACGCGGTCAGGTCGAACACCTGTCCGTTCAGGCGCAGATTGATCTCTGCCTGCCCGTCGCCATCGACCAGCGCCCAGAGGATCTGACCGGTGGGACGATAGATCACAAAGGCCTCGGCCACGTCGTCGGCCCCTGCGGTGGGGGTGGTCGTCGTGTTGATCTGGAACTGGTCACGGGTGGCATTGCCGCCATAGACGAGGACGTCGCCCTCGGCCCCGTTGTAGTCCTGGATCCAGTCGGACCCGTGGTCAGCGATGCCCAGGTGAAAGAACGTGTCGGCATCCACGCCGCCATTCACCCGGTCCGACCCAAAGCCGCCGTTGATGAAATCCATCCCGTCCCCGCCAAAGATCACGTCGCCAAAGGCGGACCCGGTCAGCGTATCGTTGCCAACCCCGCCAATCACCGTATCGGCGCCGAACCCGCCCGCGATGCTGTCATCACCGGCATCGCCGCGCAGCTCGTCGTTGCCATAGCCGCCGTCGATGGTGTCGTTGCCGTCCCCGCCAAAGATCACGTCGCGCAGGTCGGTCATGGAGGTGCCGCCGGTGATCACGTCATTGCCCGCGCCGCCCAGCAGCGTGTCGTTGCCGTCCAGCCCGTCGATGGTGTCGTCGCCCGCCAGCCCGTCCAGACGGTCGGCCCCCTCGGTGCCGGTCAAGAGGTCGTCGCCCAACGTGGGCACCGTGGACGGGCCTGTCGGATCATGGCCGAGCGCGGTCAGGTCGATCACCGTGTCCGGCCCAAAGGGAACCGGCGCGCGGGTGCCGCGGCCATTGGTCGACAGGTCGATACTGTCATCCACCGGCGGCAGCGGGTCGCCCGCCAGGCAGAGCGTCAGTTCGGTGGTGACCGTGCGGCCGCCCGCCTCGCTCTCGTAGGCCAGGCCCAGGACCACGCTCTGACCGTTGTCATGGGTAATCTGGCCCAGCACCTGCAGGGACGGCACGCCAAGGGTCGGCTCGCCCGTGGCGGCCACCGCCTCGATCATCAGATCGGAGCGGATGATCGGCAGGCCGTTCGCCGGCTCCAGCAGGATCTGATAGGTAAACCCGGTGCTGCCCGCTGCCAAAGTCAGGGTCACCGTCAGCGGTCGCGCGGCAAGGACGTCGAAGGTGTCATTGTCGTAGCGGACGAGATTGGCATCGAAAGTGTAATCAACCATTCCGAGACCTCCGTTAAATCCAGATAGGCCTTGGGTGTAGGATGGGCGTCAGGCAGTCAAGTCAAACACCTGTCCGTTCAGCCGCAGGTTGATTTCCGCCTGTCCGTCGCCATCGACCAGCGCCCAGAGGATCTGACCGCTGGGGCGATAGATGACGAAAGCCTCCTGGACGGCATCGGCCCCCGCCATGGCCGTGGTCGTGGTGTTGATCTGGAACTGCGCGCGCGTGGCCCCGGCCCCGCCATAGAGCAGCACATCCCCCGCCGCCGCGTTATAGTCCTGGATCCAGTCAGACCCGTGGTCGCCGATGCCCAGGTGAAAAAAGGTATCCCCCCCCGCGCCGCCATTGACCCGGTCCGACCCGAACCCGCCGTTGACGAAATCCATGCCGTCGCCGCCAAAGATCACGTCGCCAAAGGCGGACCCGGTCAGGGTATCGTTGCCGGTGCCACCGATGACGGTATCGGCGCCAAAGCCGCCCGCGATCTGGTCGTTGCCCGCGTCGCCGCGCAGCTCGTCGTTGCCGTAGCCGCCGTCGATGGTGTCGTTGCCCTCGCCGCCGAACACCAGGTCGCGCAGGTCGGCCATGGTGGCCCCACCCTCGATGGTGTCATCGCCCGCCCCGCCTGAAATCGTGTCGCGCCCGTCGCCCGCGCGCAGGTGATTGGCCAGCTGGTTGCCGTCGATGCGGTCGTGCCCGGACCCGGTGTTGGCATTCTCGATCAGCGACCGCAGGTCGCCCTGATAGAGATAGGGGTTGGCGACATTGCCACGGGCGAACTGATCGCCGTCGGTCGCGCGCCCCAGGCTCAGGTTCGACAACTGCGCCGTCGAGAAGGTGCTGTAGGCGCCGGGCCGCAGGTCGATATCCTGATCGTTGGCGTAGTTGGAGAAATCGTAGGTATCGATCCCGCCCCCATCCCAAAGCGTCAGCAGGATCTTGGCGTTGTAGGGCTGTGCAAAGGTGAAATCATCCACCGTCATCGCCCCGGTCTGGGGGTCGAAGCGATAGACGTTGTCGGTGTTGTTCGACCCCGGCCCGAAGTTCGCCCCATAAAGATGCTGCAACGCCCGGTAGTCGTTGAGCATGTAGGTCCAGGGGTATTCCTCCTGCCCGGAGGCCCCGGTCAGCGGGTCGCCGATATAGGATCGGTAGGACATCACCGAGAATTCCTGGCCGTCCTCTGCGGCGGGCAGGGTCGGAAAGACGGTGGTGTTGTCGAAGGACCACTGCTGTTCGTGGTGCCCATGCTTGAGCCCCAGCGAATGCCCCATCTCGTGCAACAGACCCGCGGCGTATTGGAAGCTGCCCAGCTCCGGCGCCTCATATTTTCCGAGCGCGAACCAATTGTCCCCGAACTGCGTGGCGGTCAGCAGGTTGGGATCGGGCGGGTTCGCCTCGGCGGAGCCCTGGTTGCCCGGCTCGTGCGGGCCTCTGTTGAAATGGAACTGGCCGTAGTCGATCAGGCTGGCCTGGGCAAAGCGCAGATCGCCGAAGCCCTGGTTGTCGGGGCGGAACGTCAGCCCGGTAAAAACGCCCAGGTTGTTGAGACCGAAGTTGACGATCTGGTTGATCTGGAACTGAGTGAAGGGGGTAAAGCCCTGGATGTCCTGGTAGCCATTATAGACGTTGAGGGTCTGCGGAAAGCTGACCGACAATTCTGGCGAATCCCATTTCCAGCCCCAGAGAATCCCGTCGATGCTGGGATTTCCGGTCGGTGCGACGGCAATTGGCATGTCTCAATTCCTTTTCTCAAATCTGTCGTCCAATTTCAGGCGGTCAGATCAAATACCTGTCCGTTCAGCCTAAGATTGATCTCTGCCTGGCCGTCGCCGTCGACCAGCGCCCAGAGGATCTGACCGGTAGGACGGTAGATGACGAAAGCCTCCTGCACATCATCCGCGCCTGCGGTCGGTGTGGTCGTGACGTTGATCTGGAACTGGTCGCGGGTGGCATTGCCGCCATAGGCCAGCACGTCGCCGTCCGCCGCGTTATAGTCCTGGATCCAGTCGGACCCGTGATCCGCGATGCCCAGGTGAAAGAAGGTATCCCCCCCGGTGCCGCCATTGACCCGGTCGCTGCCGAACCCGCCGTTGACGAAATCCATGCCGTCGCCGCCGAAGATTTCGTCCCCAAACGCGGACCCGGTCAGCGTATCGTTGCCAACCCCACCAATCACCGTATCGGCGCCGAACCCGCCCGCGATGCTGTCATCACCGGCATCGCCGCGCAGTTCGTCATTGCCGTAGCCACCGTCGATGGTGTCGTTGCCCTCGCCACCGAAGACCACATCGCGCAGGTCGGTCATGGAGGTGCCGCCGAGGATCACATCGTCGCCCGCCCCCCCGATCAGCGTGTCGCTGCCGTCGCCGCCCTGCAGCGTGTCCGCCTGGGCGCTGCCCTCCAGCCGGTCATTGCCAGGCCCCCCGTCAAGCAGGGTGCCACCCACTTCGGCGCGCAGGGTGTCGTCCCCCGCCAGGCCCGCCAGGTAGGTCCCTGCCGTAAAGGCCGTCAGCAGGCTGCTGGCCCCGCCGCCGTTTTCCAGGTCCAGCTCGACCAGGTCGAAGGGCTGGCCATCGACCGTCGTGGTTTCCATCCCCCCTTCGTCGCCCAGAAGCATGTCGAGCAGATCGCCCTCGGCGCGCATGATTTCCTGCCCGCCGGGCGCGCGCAGCACCAGGCTGTCGAGGGATATCGCCTCCAGCGTCTCCGGGTCGGGCGTCCCGCCCAAAGCCGCCCCCAGCAACAGCCCCGCGATATCGGCCGGGTCCTCGGGCAGGCTGCCCATCGCGGTCAACGTGTAGCCGTTCATGGCCAGCGTCAGGCTGCCGTCGCCCAGGGTGAGGCGCAGCAATTCATCGGCATTCTCGCGCAGGATCACGGCATCCAGATCGTAGGCCGCGAACCCCGCAGGATCGGACAGCAGACCGATGAGATCCTGCAGGCTGGCGGGCAAGGTGCCCGTCAACGTCAGGCCAAGCGCCCCCAGCTGCACGCTGATGGCACTGGCCGAGAGACTGGTCGAGAACAGCTCCTGCGCGCCGTCGCGCAGGGACAGGCCGGTGATCTGTCCGGTAGAGGTGCCATTGTTGAGAGCGGTGAGGAACGCCGCCGGATCCCCCTGCGGCCCCAACCCGTTGCCGGTCAGAACCAGCCGGAAACTGCCCGAGCTGAGCACCGCCTCGGTGGGGCTCAGACTGGTGATGGTGGCGGAGTCGAGCGCCGACAGAAGCTGACCCAAAGCCTCGGTATCGGGCAGGGACAGGGCCTCCAACCGTGACAGGTCGAAGCCCCCGTCAATCAGATCCAGACCGGCGGTGAGGTAGGAAACGGAAACGGGCATGATACCCCCCAAGCTGGAAAAGTTGGGGGGACCTTAACCGAATTTCAGCGCAAAACCTATGCTGGCGTGCCTCAGGCCGTCAGATCGAACACCTGTCCGTTCAGCCGCAGGTTGATCTCTGCCTGGCCGTCGCCATCCACCAGCGCCCAGAGGATCTGACCGGTGGGGCGGTAGATGACGAAAGCCTCCTGCACGTCGTCGGCGCCTGCGGTGGGGGTGGTCGTGACGTTGATCTGGAACTGGTCGCGGGTGGCATTGCCGCCATAGACAAGGACGTCGCCGTCCGCCGCGTTGTAGTCCTGGATCCAGTCGCTGCCGTGATCGGCAATGCCCAGATGGAAGAAACTGTCCGCATCCGCGCCGCCATTGACCCGGTCGGACCCGAAACCGCCGTTGACGAAATCCATCCCGTCGCCGCCAAAGATCACATCGCCAAAGGCGGACCCGGTCAGCGTGTCGTTGCCGGTGCCGCCGATGACGGTATCGGCACCGAACCCGCCCGCGATCTGGTCGTTGCCCGCGTCGCCGCGCAGCTCGTCGTTGCCATAGCCGCCGTCGATGCTGTCGTCGCCGGCACCGCCGAAGATCACATCGCGCAGGTCATCTGCGTCGCCCTCGCGTCCGCCCAGCAGCGTGTCGTTGCCAAGCCCCCCGATCAACCGGTCAGAGCCGTCGTCCCCCTGGAAGGTGACCGCCGCGTCACCCGCGCGCATCACGTCGTCCAGGCGGCTGCCATAGATGATCTCGATCCCCGTGAAGGTGTCGGTATCCCCGAAGTTATCGCGCACCGTGCCCGCGGCCATGTCGACCTCGATCCCCGTGCGGCTGTCGCTGCCGCCATAGGCCAGCCGGTCCTGGGTGCCCGCGCCGCCGGTGATCGTGTCGTTGCCCGCGCCCCCCCAGACCGCGACGTTCAGGGCGAAATCCGCCATCACGAAGGTATCGGCCCCGTTGGTGCCGTTGACGTAGTCGATATGAGAGAAGGTGTCGTTGATCCGACCGTCACCGCTGACCACCGTGCCCGACCCGGTTGCCCCGCCGGTCCAGGTCAGGGTGATCCCCCCCACGTCGAGGCCGAAATAGCTCAGGTCGCTGCCCTCGCCAGCGGCCCAGGCGGTCGCGTTGCCCTCGATGGTGTCGCGGCCCAGTCCCGGGCTCAGCAGGTCGCCATAGTAATCGTCGACCCCGGGCAGGCCCGCCGTGTCGCGCAGCAGGTCGTTGCCATCGCCCCCGTTGAGCGTGTCATTGCCCAGGCCTCCGTCGAGCGTGTCGTCGCCGTCCTCGCCGGACAGCCGGTCGTTGCCGGCCCGTCCCTCCAGCAGGTCGTTGCCGCCGCGCCCGTAGAACACGTTGTCCTCGGCCCCGCCGCGCAGGGTGTCGTCCATGTTGCGGGTGCCGCGCAGCTCTTCGATGTTGCTCAGCTGCTGGCGGAAGGCGGTGCCCTCCCAGCTGCCCAGGGCCACGCCGGTGGCCAGATCGACGTTAATGCCCGTGCTCATGCCGCCGCGGTCGTAACGGATCAGGTCGCGGTCGCCACCACCGCCATCCACGGTGTCGTTGCCACCATCCAGGATGAAGCGGTCGTTGCGGTCGCTGCCGGTGATGGCATCGGCGAAATCGGTGCCGCGCAGCTCGATCAGACGAAAGGCCAGGTCCCTGACCACGGTGATCTGGTCGATCCCGCCAAACCCGTCATTGGCCACGACGCCGGTGGCCAGGTTGGCCACGATACCGGTCGTGGGATTGTTGAAGCCGTTCCAGGAATAGCTGACACGGACGATCTGATCCTCGCTGTCTGCGGCCAGGATCAGGGTGTCGTTGCCACCGCCGGGCCGGATGTTGATCCAGCCGTCGTCGCCGACGTTGATCTCGAACCGGTCGCCCGAGGCGCTGCCGGTGATCATGAACCCGTCGGTCGTCCAGTCCAGCACCCGCGACACGCCCAGGATCGTGTCGGTGCCCCGTGTGGTGGTGACGCTGCCGGTATTCGTGTCCCCGCCATCGATGCGTACCGTGATCGCCCCCGGCTCACTGGCGTAAAGCAGCGAATAGAAGTTGTCCTTGCCGCCGACATTGGACTGACCGAAATCGATGGTGTCGTTGCCCGGCGTGCCGACAATGGCATCATCGTTGCCGTTGCGCGGCACGATCAGATCGTTGCCCGCCGTCCCCACCAGGTAATCGCCGAAGTTCGACCCCTGGATCGTGCCCGGCCCCGGCAGCCGGGAATAGAAGTCGAAATTCATGTCCATGCCGCTCGTCGCCCCGGAGGCATCGAAGACGAAGGCCCCCTGGAACAGGGCCAGCAGGGGGGCGGGATTGTTGCTTTGATAATTCGCCTCGACCGCCTGATCGAAGGCCACCAGCCCCACCGGCGGCGAGACCTCTACCGTGGCGATGACGCGCCCATCCTGGGCCACGGAGAAGCCGCTGATCGTGCCGCCCGTGGGGCTGCCCGTGGGGCTGAAAGTCATACCGCTGCCGGTGATCGTGACGATGGCCCCGGTGTCTGGGTTGCGCACCTCCACCCGCGTCGGCGTCAGGGAAATCGGCTGCAGACCCTGATCGGCCTCGAAGCCCAGGTCGAAGAATGCGGGATTGCCGCCGCTATAGGTAATGCGCGTTGTCATGAAATTTGCCCCTGAAACCCTTGATGCACCCATTCCAGATGCTCCTGCCTGGAACCCTAACGGCGGGTTGTTCGCAGGATCAAGGGTTTGGAGGTCTGGTGCGGTGCCGCCAATTCGCGACGAATGCATCGCAAACGGCTGGGGACGGCTAACCGAACGGTAAGATCCCGGCGGCATCCTGCGCCCCGCACGATCTGCTGGAGGTGCGGCATGGACGGCATGGCATGACCCTGGGCGGCAATGGCACCACGCGCACCGGCCTGGGCGGGCCGCGCGGCTTTGGCGAGACCGAGCTGCCGCGCGGCGACGACGGCAGTCAGCGGCTCGACCTGCGCGCGGTCTTCGAGGCGGGCTTCACCCTGTTCGGCACGCGGTATGCGGGCAATGACGCGATCTTCAACCTGAACGGGACACTGTCCTTCGGCACGGGCTTCGCGCCCTATCCGACCGCCCCCGACGCGGCCCCGAACCGCGCCCTGATCGCCCCCTTCTGGGCCGACATCGACACCCGCCTGGACGGAGAGACCCCCGAAAGCGGGTCGGTCTGGCTGGACCTCGACACCGCCGCCGACGTGGTGACGATCACCTGGGACCGGGTCGGGGCCTACCGTCGGGATGCCAGCGTCGCCAACATCGTGCAGCTGCAACTGCACGACCGTGGCGGCGGCGACCTGGACGTGGTGTTCCGCTATCAGTCGGTGACCTGGACCCAGGGCACCGCGCTGGACGACGCGGGCGCGCGCGCAGGCATCGCAGGCCCCGGCGGTGTCGGCAGCTGGATCACGCCGGGTGCCGATCACACCGCGCTGCGCGACCTGCCGGACCTGGGCGGCAACACCGGGGTCTCCGGGTTCTGGCGCTATGAATTCCGGGGCGGCGCGTTGCAGGACTTCGGCGGGGGCGGGGCCACCGGCGGGCGCGGCACCGGCGGGGCCGATACCCTGACCGGCACCGGGTTCGCCGACCGGCTGGACGGGCTGGGCGGCGACGACCTGCTGCGCGGCGGGGCGGGGGATGACACGCTCAACGGCGGCAGCGGGGTCGACACGCTGGACGGGGGGCCGGGGAACGACCGGCTGCTGGGCGGGCTCAGCCCCGCCGACCTGCGCGATGTCATCTATGGCGGCGACGGCGACGACGACATCGACGGCGGCGCGGGCAACGACGACCTGCGCGGCGACGCGGGCAATGACACGCTGGCGGGGGGCATCGGGGCCGATACCCTGTCGGGGGGCGCGGGCGACGACCTGCTGACCGGGGCCTCGCTGGGTGATGTGATCTTTGGCGGACCTGGGGATGACTACATCAACGGCGGCTTCGGCTTTGACCGGCTCAACGGCGGGGCGGGGGCGGACCGGTTCTTTCACCTGGGCGTGCGCGACCACGGGTCGGACTGGATCCAGGACTATTCCGCGCCACAGGGCGACGTGCTGGCCTATGGCGGCCAGGCCACGGCGGCGCAGTTCCAGGTCAACTGGGCCGAGACGCCGCGCGCGGGCACCCCCGGCATCGCCGAGGCCTTCGTCATCCATCGCCCCACCGGTCAGATCCTCTGGGCGCTGGTCGACGGGGACGCGCAATCCTCGATCCTGGTGGCCTCGGGGGGGGCGGTCTTCGACCTGCTGGCCTGAGGCGCGCGGGTTTTTCCGGCCTCTCGGGGCCGTCGCGCTTTCTGTCGGGCGGCGCGGCGGCTAGAACGCCCCGGACTGCGGCCCCCCGGATCCGCACGGCACAAGGAGACCGCGTTCATGGCACCCAAATTCGGCACCAGTGGCCTGCGCGGCCTCGTGGTCGAGCTGACGCCCGACCTTGTCACCGACTACACGGCGGCCTTCCTGGCGACCTGCGGCACCGGCGACGTGGTGCATGTGGGCTGGGACCTGCGCCCATCGTCCCCCGCCATCGCCGAGGCGGTGATCGCCGCGATCACGCAGGCGGGGCGGACGGCCAGGGTGCACGGGCCCCTGCCCACACCGGCGCTGGCGCTGGCCGCCCTGGGCGCGGGCGACAGCGCCGTGATGATCACCGGCAGCCACATCCCCGCCGACCGCAACGGGCTGAAGTTCTACACGCCCCGAGGCGAGATCACCAAACCCGAGGAAGCCGCGATCCTGCGCGCGCTGGAAACCCCCGGCCTCCCCGCCGCCGCCGGCCTGCGAACGGACGCGGGGGACGCGGCGCGGCGCGCCTATGTTGCGCGCTACGTCACCGCCTTCGGGGCGCGGGCGCTCGACGGCCTGCGGATCGGCGTCTACGAACACAGCTCGGTCGCGCGCGACATCATGGCCGAGGTGGTCGAAGGGCTGGGCGGCACCGCGTTGCGCCTGGCCCGGTCCGAGGTCTTCGTGCCCGTCGACACAGAGGCCGTGGACCCCGAGACCCGCGACCGTCTGGCGGGTTGGTGCGCCGATCACCGGCTGGACGCGCTGATCTCGACCGATGGCGACGCCGACCGCCCGATGGTGGCCGATGCGACCGGGGCGCTGGTGCCCGGGGACGTTCTGGGCCCATTGACCGCCCGGATCCTGGGAACAGAGACGGTCTGCACGCCGATCTCGTCGAATACCCTGATCGCGCAGATGCCCGAGATCGAGACGATCCACTGGACCCGGATCGGCTCGCCCTTCGTGATCGCCGCGATGGAGGCGGCGCAGGCCGCGACCCCCGGCGCGCGGATCGCCGGCTACGAGGCCAATGGCGGCTTTCTGCTGGGAACGGCGGTGGCGGGGCCGGCCGGGCCGCTGGCCCCCTTGATGACCCGCGACTGCCTGCTGCCGATGCTGGCGCCGCTGGTGCAGGCCCATGCGGCGGGGATGTCGCTGGCCGATCTGGTCGCGACCCTGCCCGCGCGCTTCACCGCCGCCGACCGGTTGCAGGGCATCGCCCCTACCGTGTCGGGGCCGTTCCTGGACCATCTGTCCGACGATGCCGCCGCGCGGGCCGCGTTCTGCGCGGACCTGGGGCCCGAGGCCTCGGTCGATCGCACCGACGGGCTGCGGATGACCTTTGCGGACGGTGCCATCGTGCACCTGCGACCCTCGGGGAACGCGCCGGAATTCCGCTGCTACGTCGAGGCGGAGACGCCCGCCCGCGCCCGCGACCTGCTGGCGCGGCACCTGGACCGGTTGCGCGCCCGGCTCGGCTGACGGGGCGGCCGCGCGGCGGCCCCGGGTGCTGCGGGCCTCAGGCACCGGAGGCCTGGATCATTTGACAGATGTCTTTGGACAGGCTCTGGTGAGGCACTTTCTTCAAAGCGCATCCCGGTCCCAATGAACAGGTGTCGTCCCATGTCGATTTTCTTTGATTCCATTGCCCCCGATCTCACCACGCCGGGCCACAAGACCGCGACGATCCTGCCCGACGGGCGCGTCGCGCTGCTGTGGTCCGAAGAGATCACGCCGGGCGGCGACAACGACCGCCAGATGCTGCAACTGGATGCCGCAGGGGCCAACCCACCCGCGCCGGTGGTGCTGGACGCAGGCGGCCTCCTCTATTCGGGCGCGACGATCACGGCCCTGTCGGACGGGAACCTGGCGGTGAGCTGGCGCGCCTACAACCGCAACGGCGGCGTCGAGACCGACCGCGTGCTGGTGCAGGTGCTGGACGCCCAGGGCACGGCCCAGGGACAGCCGCTGGCCTTCGACAACGATCTCTACCGCCAGGACGTGATGCTGACGCCGGAGGGCACGGGCTTTGCCATGATCTGGCACGATCAATCCTATGACGCGGCCACCGATACGAACGGCCCGGTCGTCGTGCGGCGGCAGGGGTTCGACGCCCAGGGGGCCACCGACGGGCCCGCGACCGAGATCACGCGCCTGCCCGCCACGGTGCGGGAGCCCGAGATGGTCGCGCTGTCGGATGGCAACCTGGCGGTCCTGTGGCACGCGGAGGGGCAGGGCAACACAGTCTCGCTGCGGGTCTTCGCCGCGGACGGCACCCCCGCCGGGGCCGAGGTCAGCCTGCCCTTCCCCGAGGGCGGCGCACGGTCCACCGCGGCCGACCTGGTGGCCCTGCCCGGCGGCGGGGTCGCGGTGATCTGGCGGTCTGGCGGTTTCGACACCGGCACGATCCGGGCCCAGGCCTTCGACGCCACCGGCCTTGCCACAACCCCGGCGCAGGTGGTTGCAACCGACAGCCAGACCGTGATCGACGCCATCGCCCTGCCCGGCGGGCGGATCGCGGTGGCCGTGGACGACCGGACCTACGACTTTGTGCAGGGCGGCGGGGGCACCACCTTCAACGTCACCTTGCAGGAACTGGGTGCCGACATGACCCCGCTGGGCGCGCCCGAACGGGTTCTCTCGGGGGTCGATCACCCCTTCGACATCTCGCTGGCCGCCGATGCAAACGGGCGGATCGTGATCTCCTGGGAGGAAGACAACGGCGATCGGGCGGGCACCGCCCGTCTGACCCAGGTCGACGCCAGCGCCTTCACCCGTCTGGGCGACGGGGCCGACAGCGCCACGATGGACGGCACCGAGGCGGGCCTCGGCGCGGGCGGCGGCGACGACACCATCATCGGCTCGGCCCAGGACGACGCGATCCTGGGCGGCGCGGGCAACGACGATATCTCGGGCGAAGCGGGGGCTGACCGGATCGACGGCGAAGGGGGCGACGACATCCTGCGCGGCGGCGAGGGCGATGACCTGCTGCTGGGCAAGGCCGGACAGGACCGCTTGATCGGCGACGCCGGGGCCGACACCCTGGTGGGCGGCGATGGCCGGGACCTGCTCAATGGCGGGGCCGGGGCCGACATGATCTACGGCTGGGACATGGACGGCACCCGCAACGGTGCCTTTTCGGATCTCAGCGACACGATCCTGGGCATGGAGGGGGCCGACACCATCGACGCCGGGGCAGGCAACGACCTGATCTGGGGCGGCACCGAAGACGACTTCATCTTTGCCGGTGCCGGCGCCGACCGCGCCGCGGGCCAGGATGGCAACGACACCATCAATGGCGGCAGCGGCAGCGACCTGCTGTTCGGGGGGGCGGGGAACGATACGCTGGACGGCGGCCAGGGGTTCGACCGGCTCAACGGGGGGGACGGGGCCGATCACTTCGTCCATGTCTCTCGGTTCCCCGGCGGCAGCGACTGGGTCCAGGATTACGACGCGGCCCAGGGCGACCGGTTGGTCACCACGCGCGACGGGGTGATGGCGGACTGGTACCAGGTCAACATCGCCAGCACCGCGAACGCGGGCGCAGACGACGTGGACGAGGCCTTCGTCATCTTCCGCCCGACGGGTCAGATCGTCTGGGCCCTGGTCGATGGCGCGGGCCTGACCGAGATCAACCTGCAGATCGGCGACCAGGTCTTTGACCTCCTGGCGTGACCGGCGGCGCGGGGCGGCGGCGTCTTGCGCATTGATCTCGAATTGACGGCACTCTCTTGATCAGGGTGCCGTCGGTTTCTGTTAAGGGCGGCCTGATCGCCTAGAAACAGGATATTCGATGATTGACATCCGACAGCCCCATGCCAGCGATGCCCTGTCGGGCGAGGAACTGGCGCTTTATGACCTGATCATGGACTATCGCCAGGCGGAGGGCCTGTCGCGCATCCCCCTGTCGGCCGGGTTGACCACGACGGCGGGGCGTCACGCGCTCGACACCACCGAGAACTTCTGGGCCGAAGGGCGCGACTTCGAGCCGGGGGCCAATCTGCACAGCTGGTCGGATGCGCCCTATTTCGCCGACCACAGCCAACCGCAGAACATGTGGGACGCGCCGCAGCGCATCGGCACCACCTATCCCGGCAACGGCTTCGAGATCTCGGCCGCCGGTCAAAGCACCATCGAAGAGGCGCTGCGTGGCTGGCAGGCCTCACCGGGGCATGACCCGGTGATCGTCAATTCCGGCATCTGGGAACGGGCCACCTGGCAGTCCATCGGCATCGGCATCGCCGACAATGATCAGGGCCCCTATGGCGGCGTGGTCTATCACGTCTGGTTCGGCCGCGAGGTGGACCCCGAGGGTGGGCCCGACTTTACCGGGGGCGCGGACAACGATCGCTTCACCGGCAGCGCCGGGGACGAGGTCATCTCGGGTGGCCTGGGGTCCGACACGCTTTTGGGCGGCGCAGGCGACGACGAAATCACCGGCGGCACCTCCATGGCCGACCTGCGCGACGTGATCTACGGCGGGGACGGGAACGACACCATCGACGGTGGCTACGGCAATGACGAGCTGCGCGGCGATGCCGGTGATGACAGCATCGCGGGCGGGTTCGGCGCCGATACGGTGATTGGTGGGGTTGGCAACGATACGCTGACCGGGTCCGCCTTTGGCGACGTGATCTTTGGCGGCGACGGGATGGATTTCATCAACGGCGGGTTCGGGTCCGACCGGGTGAACGGCGGCGCGGATGCCGACGCGTTCTTCCATCTGGGCATCGCGGACCACGGCAGCGACTGGATCCAGGACTACAACGGGGCCGAGGGCGACGTCCTTGTCTATGGCCAGGCCGGGGCCACCCGCGACCAGTTCCAGATCAACACAACGACCACGCCGACCGCAGGCGCGGATAATGTGCAGGAGGCTTTCGTCATCTATCGCCCCACAGGTCAGATCCTCTGGGCGCTGGTCGATGGAGATGGGCAAACGTCGATCACCGTCCGCGCGGGCGGGGCGGAGTTTGACTTGCTGGCATGAAGCGACGACAGTCAGGATGAATATTGAAGTAAATTCAAATTTTTATCCTGACTGATTGGGGCCCTCGCAATGGCACATGTCTTCGACTATTCGGCCAGCCCGCACAACGTGGAGGCACCCTTCGGCCTGTACCTGAGACTGGACGACTTCGCTCTGTTCTCGGGCGGCGTTCTGGTGTCGCAGGCCTTTGGCGCGCGCGGATACGTCAGCGACACGGTCACGGTCAGCACCCAATACCACAACGGCCAAGACACGACCGCCACCGCCACCGTCGGCGTCGATGCGGATGGCACCGTGGAGGAGATGGGAGCGCGGCCCCTGTTCCCCTCCGCATTCGGCTCCGACATCCTGGCCCACGGCGCACCGGGCTTCGCCACCGCCCTGGGTCAGTTCGGCTATGCTGGCTTCAACGATCACAACGTGACCGGCAGATATGTGACGGTGAACGGGGTCGCCGCGCCCACGCCATCCTTGAACCTGCCAGATACGGCGGTGCCCCTGGCCAGGCTCCCCGCCGCCATCGATGCCGCCGTGGCGGACACCCGCGAGAACCTGCGCGACGACATCGAGGCGATCCTGGACACCAGGCTAGATGAGATTTCCTCCATCAGCTCCGTCTACTGGAGGTCGGCCGAAACCCGCGTGAACCCGGACCAAGTCCTGACCTATCGCCCCGATGCGGCCACCGACCTCCGGCTGGGCGATCTGATCGACCCGGGGGGCGCAGAGACGTCGGATTGGGATCCGTTCACCACGGCCCACACGCCCCTCGTCTCTGCCTTCGAGGGCGAGGATGTCACCTTCCTGCTGACGCACACCGATGACCACGTGTTTGCGCGGGAATTCGCCAGCGACAGCTTCGTCCTGCAGGCCGGGAGCGGGAACGACTATGTCGCCCTCGAACTCCAGGCGCTGGCCACGCCGTCTGTCCGCTTCAACTCTGCCCGTTCCATCGACATCCATGGCGATGCGGGCGACGACCGCATCGAACTT